>DASRTO010000171.1:0-2214 GCA_035655915.1 Anaeromyxobacteraceae bacterium | reverse complement strand
GACGACCTCGACGTGAAGTCGCTCCTGGTGGAGTACTCCGGGGTGCTGCGCAGCGCCCGGGAGGCGGCCGAGGTCCACCAGGCCGGGGGCGTCTCCGAGTTCACCGTCTCCACCGACCGGCTCACCGCGGTGGCCAGGCTGGTCTCTCCCGAGTACTTCATGGTGCTGGCCTTGAGGCCCGATGCGAACCAGGGCAAGGCCCGCTTCGTGCTCAGGGTGACCGCCCCCAAGGTGAGGGCCGAGCTCTAGCCTCCCCTCCCGCGCCTGGCCCGGCGCCGGCGCGGGGCGGTCCCGCACGCCGGGCCACACTCGAACCGATTCCCAAGGAGCCAGGCAGTGGCAGACACGCTCGACACCAGCGCCTTCCGTCGCGGACTCAAGATCGAGATCGACCGGGAGCCCTGGGAGATCCTGGAGTTCCAGCACGTGAAGCCGGGCAAGGGTTCTGCCTTCGTCCGCACCCGCCTGAAGAACATGATCACCGGCCGGGTGCTGGAGCGGACCTTCAAGTCCGGGGACGTGGTGGGCAAGCCCGACATGGAGGAGCGGGAGATGCAGTACCTCTACAAGGAGGGCGACCACTACAACTTCATGGACAACAAGACCTACGAGCAGACCTTCATCGCCGAGGAGCAGATGGGGGAGGCCAGGAACTTCATCAAGGAGAACACCACCACCCACGTGCTCTTCTACAACGGCAAGGCCATCGGGGTGGAGCTGCCCAACGCCATGGACCTCAAGGTGGTGAAGTGCGACCCGGGCGTCCGCGGCGACACCGTCAGCGGCGCCACCAAGCCGGCCACCCTCGAGACCGGCTACGTGGTGAAGGTGCCCCTGTTCATCAACGAGGGGGACGTGCTCCGCATCGACACCCGCACCGGGGAGTACCTGACCCGCGTCGCCGGATAAAGGGAGCGAGACCATGGCGATCAAGAAGCCGCAGGACGAGAAGGGCGGCGAGGCCTTCACGCTCGAGGACGTCACCCGGCTGGTGGAATCGCTGGAGGGGACCGACGTGCGGAGCCTGGTCTGGGCCCGGGGCGAGGAGAAGGTGGTCATCCGGCGCGGCCAGGCGCCGGTCCCGGTGACCCAGGCGGTGGCCCCGGCGGCGCCGGCCCCGGTGGCGCCGGTGCCCGCGCCGGTGGCCCTCGCGGCCGCCCCCGCGGCCGGGCCAGCCTCGGCCACCCCGGCCGCGCCGGCGGCGGCGCCGGCCCCGGTCCGGGCCGCCGACACGCCCGGCCACCTGGTGACCTCGCCGCTGGTGGGGACCTTCTACCGGGCCCCCTCGCCCGACTCGCCCCCCTTCGTGGACCTGGGCTCGACCGTCAAGAAGGGGCAGGTGCTGTGCATCGTCGAGGCCATGAAGATCATGAACGAGATCGAGTCGGACGCGGACGGCAAGGTGGCGGAGATCTACGTCCAGAACGCCACCTCGGTGGAGTTCGGCGAGAAGCTGTTCCGCCTCGAGCCGCTCTAGGGGCCGGCCATGTTCAAGAAGGTCCTCATCGCCAACCGCGGCGAGATCGCGCTGCGCGTCATCCGCGCCTGCCGGGAGCTCGGGATCCAGACTGTGGCGGTGCACTCCACCGCCGACGCCGACTCGCTGCACGTGCGCTTCGCCGACGAGGCGGTGTGCATCGGGCCGCCGCCCTCCCGCGAGAGCTACCTCAACATCCCGGCCCTCTTGAGCGCCGCCGAGATCACCGGGGCGGACGCCATCCACCCCGGGTACGGCTTCCTCTCCGAGAACCCCGCCTTCGCCGAGGTGGTGGAGAAGATCGGCCTCAGGTTCATCGGCCCGCGCTCGGAGATGCTGCGGCTCATGGGCAACAAGGTGGCCGCCCGCGAGGCCATGGAGAAGGCGGGGCTGCCGCTGCTGCCCGGGGCGCGGGGCACCCTCAAGGACGCCGGCGAGGCCGAGCGCATCGCCAGGGAGATCGGCTTCCCGGTGATCCTCAAGGCCGCCGCCGGCGGCGGCGGGCGGGGCATGAAGATCGTCCGCGAGGCCCCGGCGGTGCGGAAGGCCTTCGAGGGTGCCAGCGCCGAGGCCCTGGCCGCCTTCGGCGACGGCTCCATGTACCTGGAGCGCTACGTGGACGAGCCGCGGCACATCGAGCTGCAGATCGTGGCCGACGAGCACGGCGGCATCATCCACCTGGGCGAGCGCGAATGCTCGGTGCAGCGGCGCCACCAGAAGCTCATCGAGGAGGCCCC
>DASRTO010000170.1:0-2579 GCA_035655915.1 Anaeromyxobacteraceae bacterium | reverse complement strand
GGAGCTGTACCGCGTGCTCAAGGCGGGGGGCGACCCCGGCAAGGTGATCTACAGCGGGGTGGGCAAGCGCGACGACGAGATCGCCTTCGCCCTCGACCAGCGGGTGCGCTGCCTCAACGTGGAGAGCGGGCCGGAGCTGGGTCGGGTCTCGGTGGTGGCGCGGCGCCTGGGGGTGCGGGCCCCCGTGGCGCTGCGGGTGAACCCGGACGTGGACCCCAGGACCCACCCCTACATCGCCACCGGCCTCAGGCGCTCCAAGTTCGGGGTCTCGGTGGAGGAGGCGCGCCGCCTCTACCCCCTGGCGGCGCGGGACCCGGCCCTGGACGTGAGCGGGCTGGCCATCCACATCGGCTCCCAGATCACCACCGTCGGCCCCTTCCTGGACGCCATCGCCCGGGTCCTGGGACTGGCGCGCGACCTCTCCCGGCAGGGCATCCGCCTCCGCCACCTCGACATCGGCGGCGGTCTGGGCATCCAGTACCGCGACGAGCAGCCGCCCCACCCCGACGAATACGGGCGGGCGGTGAGGCGGGCGCTGCGCCGGTTTCCAGGGGAGGTGATCCTGGAGCCGGGGCGGGTCCTGGTGGGGAACGCCGGGGTGCTCGTCACCCGCGTCTTGTACGTGAAGGCGAGCGGGCGGCGCACCTTCGTGGTGGTGGACGCCGCCATGAACGACCTGGTGCGCCCGAGCCTCTACGGAGCCCACCACGACGTGGAGCCGGTGGGGCGGGTGGCGCGCCGGGCCCGGCAGGTCACCTGCGACGTGGTGGGGCCGGTGTGCGAGTCGTCCGACTTCCTGGCCAGGGGGCGCCGGCTTCCCGAGCCCGCGGCCGGGGACCTCCTGTGTGTGCGCTCGGCCGGCGCCTACGGCTTCGCCATGTCCTCCAACTACAACTCCCGGCCCCGCGCCGCGGAGGTGCTGGTGGAGGGCCGGTCGGCCCGGCTGGCCCGCCGCCGCGAGACCCTGCGCGACCTGGTGCGCGGTGAATCTCCCCGGCCGGCGGCGCGTCCATTCCCGGTCGGGCGGCGGATCGGGTAGAGTCGATCCCCCTCCGGAGGCCCCCATGAAGCTGCAGGGCTCGATGGTCGCCATCGTCACGCCGTTCGCGGGCGGGAAGCCGGACCTGCGCGCCCTCCAGGAGCTGGTGGAGTGGCAGATCGCCGAGGGGACGGAGGGCATCATCCCCTGCGGCACCACCGGCGAGGCCGCCACCCTCACCGCCGCCGAGCGACACGACGTGGTCAAGGTGGTGGTGGAGGCCGTGCGGGGCCGGGTGGCGGTGATCGCCGGTGCCGGCTCCAACGCCACCCACGAGGCCGTCGAGGGGGTCCGGGCCGCCAAGGAGCTCAGGGCCGACGCCGCCCTGGTGGTGACCCCCTACTACAACAAGCCCACGCAGGAGGGGCTCTACCGGCACTACCTCGCCATCTGGGAGGCCACCCGCTTCCCGGTGGTGGCCTACAACGTCCCCGGCCGCACCGCGGTGGACCTCCTGCCCGAGACGGTGGCGCGGCTGGCGAAGGCCGGCGCCATCGTCGGCGTCAAGGAGGCCACCGCGAGCATGGAGCGCCAGGTCCAGCTGGTGGAGAAGGTAGGCAAGGACGCTGTCGCCTGGCTCTCCGGCGACGACTTCACGGTGCTCCCCTACATCGCCTGCGGCGGGCACGGCGTCATCTCGGTGGTGGCCAACGTCGCCCCCAGGGCCATGAAGGACCTGGTGGTGGCGGCCCGTTCCGGCGATTACGCCAGGGCGCTCCAGCTTCAGGTCGCCATGGCGGAGCTCAACCGCATGATGTTCGTGGAGACCAACCCGGGCCCGGTCAAGGCGGCGGTGGCGCTGCTCGGCAGGGCGAGCGGCGAGCTGCGGCTGCCGCTGGCGCCGGTCTCGGACCAGAACCTCGCCAAGATCAAGGAGGCCATGGTCCGCTTCGGCCTCCGCGTCGCGTAGGGGCGCTCGTCCCCGAGGACCGCAGGGCGGGGGCTCGTCCCCCTGGGACCGTAGGGCGGGGGCTCGTCCCCCGCCGGGAGGACCGAGCATGGTGCACGTGGTCGTGACCGGGGCCGCCGGGCGCATGGGCGGCCAGATCATCCGTCTGCTCCAGTCCACCGAGGGGTTTGCGCTGGTGGGCGCCACCGAGCGGCCCGGGCCGGCGGTGGGGCAGGACGCCGGGACGCTGGCGGGCGGCCGACCGGCCGGGGTCCCGGTGCGGGACGAACTGGGGCGCGCCCTCGACGGCTCCCGGGCCCAGGTGGTGGTGGACTTCACGGCCTTCGAGGTCTCGGCCGGGCACGCCGAAACCTGCGCCGGCCGCGGCGTGCCCCTGGTCATCGGCTCGACCGGCTTCACGGCGGAGGTCCGGGCCCGCGTCGAGGCCGCCGCCGCCAGGGTCCCGGTGGTGCTGTCGCCCAACATGAGCGTGGGCGTGAACGTGCTCTTCTCGCTGGTGGAGCAGGCGGCGCGCATCCTGGGCGACGCCTACGACGTCGAGATCGTGGAGATGCACCACCGCCTGAAGAAGGACGCCCCCAGCGGCACGGCGGTGAAGCTCGCCGAGGTGGCGGCCGGGGCGCTGGGGCG
>DASRTO010000169.1:0-11660 GCA_035655915.1 Anaeromyxobacteraceae bacterium | reverse complement strand
CTCCGGGCTGCAGGACCCGAACCGCCCCATCGGCAGCTTCATCTTCCTCGGCCCCACCGGGGTGGGGAAGACCGAGACCGCCCGGGCGCTGGCCGAGTTCCTCTTCGACGACGAGGCGGCCATGGTGCGCCTCGACATGTCGGAGTACATGGAGAAGCACGCGGTGGCGCGGCTCATCGGGGCCCCCCCGGGCTACGTGGGCTACGAGGAGGGCGGGCAGCTCACCGAGGCGGTGCGGCGCCGCCCCTACTCGGTGATCCTCTTCGACGAGATCGAGAAGGCCCACCGCGACGTCTTCAACGTGCTCCTGCAGATCCTGGACGACGGCCGGCTCACCGACGGCCACGGCCGCACCGTGGACTTCCGCAACGCGGTGGTGATCATGACCTCCAACCTGGGCTCGGAGGAGATCCAGCGCCTGGCGGCCCGCCCCGACGCCGACCTCTCGCGCATCCGCGAGGCGGCGCTGGAGCACCTGCGCGGCGAGTTCCGCCCCGAATTCCTGAACCGGGTGGACGAGGTGGTGGTCTTCCGGCCTCTCTCGCGCGAGGACCTGTCCCGCATCGTGGAGATCCAGCTCTCGCGGCTGCGCCGGCTGCTCGCCGACCGGCAGATCACGGTGGAGCTCACCGAGGCCGCCCGCGAGGGCGTGGCCGACGCCGGCTACGACCCGGTCTACGGGGCCCGGCCCTTGAAGCGCGCCCTGCAGCGGCTGGTGCAGGACCCGCTGGCCAGCATGCTGCTCCGCGGCGAGTTCAAGCCCGGCGACCACGTGGTGGTGGACGAAGGGAAGGACGGCGCGCTGGTCTTCAGGAAGGGGCAGCGGCCGGCCGAGAAGACGCTGCACTGACCTCAGGGTGGCGCGTTGAGCGCGGCCACCAGGTGCCGCATCTCCTCGCCTTCGAGCGAAGGCCAGCGGATGCCCAGGTCCCGCATCCGCTCCAGCATGGCGGGACCGTGCATCCACAGGGCCTGGGCCAGCGTCACGGGCGTGGCCCGCCCGCGGAACCGGTCCAGGGACGGCCCGCCGCCCTTGAGGTGGCAGGCGGCGCATCCCTTCTCCCGGAAGATCTCGGCGCCGCGCCGCGGCGACCCCGGGTCGTCCGCGTAGGAGGCCGAGAAGAGGTAGACGGTGACGTGGGCCATCTCCTGGGAGGTGAGCTCCGGCACCGCCATGCCCCTGGCCGCCAGGGCCGCCCGCATGCCCGCCGCGTGCCGCCACTGGGCGATGGCCACGCCGGTGAAGGAGGTGACCCACCCCCGCCGCCCCAGGTCCGGCCCCACCGAGCCGCCCTTTCCGCGGACGGAGTGACACGCGATGCAGCGCCGCTGGCGGAAGATGGTCTCGCCCTGGACCGGGTCGCCCGGGTCGAGCAACTCGGCGTCGCCGGTGGCCGAGAGCGAGCGAATGTAGCTGACGATCTGGACCAGTTCCTTGGCCTCCAGGGAGGGCGGCGCGATGCCACGGCGCCTCATCTCCTCCATCATCCGCGGGGCGTGGTCGTACATGAGCTTGGCCCACACCGCGGGGTTGCGGTAGCGGGCCCAGCGCTGCAGGTCCGGCGCCGTCCGGCCTCCGGCCTCGCCCACCGCGTGGCAGAGGCCGCAGCGCTTCTCCTGCAGGAGCAGGCGGCCGACGTCGGGGTCGCCCGGCTCGTCGAGCGCCCGCACGAAGGAGAGATAGGCGAAGAGGTCGGCCATCTCGGTCTCGCCAATGGCCACGTGGGGGATGCGCTCCTCCTGCATCTTCCCCCACATCCGCGGGACGTGGTTCCACATCGTCGCCGCCAGCTGGGAGTCGGTGAGACTTCCAGCGCGGGTTCGCCCCAGGTCGGGCCCGATCTCGCCCCCGTGCCCCCAGATGGCGTGGCACCGGGCGCAGGCCTTGGAGATGAACACCGCTGCGCCGCGCCGGACGTCGCCGCGGAGCGCCGCGGGCGGAGCATGGCGGGCCGACGCGCTCTCGGCGCGGACCGGAGCCGCGGGCCACGGCACCACCATGGCGAGGAGCGACGCCAGCACGGCGAGAAGCCGCGGAACGAGGGAGCTCATGGCGCCCTCCCCTCCACCGGCCCTCCGCCCGAGGGGAGATAGGACCTGACCCGCTCCACCACCTCCCGGACCGCCGCGTCGCGCCCCTCGCGGATCTCCCAGATGGAGACGATGGGGAAGACCTTGGTGAAGCCCATGTAGAGCAGCGCGAACATCGATGCGGCCCCGGCGAAGATCGACCACTCCACCCAGGTCGGGAAGTAGTGGGCCGCGACCCCCGGCAGGCGCGGGTTGGAGAGCGAGGGCACCACGATGGTCCATCGCTCCAGCCACATGCCCACCGTGACCGCCAGCGAGGCCACCACCGTCCCGGCCACGGTCCGCGTCCGGCGGTTCGCCAGGATCACCAGGGGGATGACGAAGCAGCAGGCCACCATGGTCCAGAAGGCCGGGGCGAACGGACCCGCGATCTTGGCCCACCAGACCGCCATGTGGACCGGTTCGCTCCCGTAGAAGGTGACCAGGTATTCCGAGAAGGTGAAGTAGAACCACAGCAGGGTCATCACCAGCAGCAGCACGCCCAGGTAGTTGAAGTGGATGGGCTTCAGGTAGTCGTGCAGGCCGTAGACCGAGCGGATGAGGGCCATGGCCAGGATGAGGGCGGCGATGCCGGAGAAGATGGCCCCCGCCACGAAGTAGGGGCCGAAGATGGCCGAGTGCCACATGGGCTGGATGGTCATGGCGAACACGAAGGACACCACCGTGTGGACCGACACGGCGATGGGGATGACCACCACCGCCATGATGGAGATGAGGATCTCGAGCGCGCGATGCTGCCGGGGGGTTCCCGTCCACCCGAGCGCCAGCAGCCGGTAGAGCCGGTGACGGACCCCGGTGGTCCGATCGCGCAGGATGGCGATGTCGGGGATGAGCGGCAGGAAGAGGTAGATGGTCGAGCCGGTCAGGTAGGTGGAGACGCTCACCACGTCCCACAGCAGGGGCGACTGGAAGCGCCCGTGCTTCAGGATGTTGAGGAGGCGGTCGGGCCGGCCCATGTCGATGAGAATGCTTCCGATGCCGAAGAAGATGACCAGCACCGTGATCACCTCGGCCGAGCGGGTGATGGCGCGTCGCCACTCGGCGCGCGCCAGCCGCAAGATGGCGGAGATGAGCGTGCCGGCATGGGAGATGCCGATGAAGAACACGAAGTTGGTGATGTAGACGCCCCAGTAGGCAGGACGGTTGAGCCCGGTCACGCCCAGCCCCCACCGGAACTGGACGAGGTAGGCGTTCACGCCCCACAGCGCGACCGCGGCCAGCACGGCGCCCATGACCCAGAATCGCCAGGTGGACGTGAGCACGGGAGCGATGAGGGCCTCGTCGCGGAACCCGTCGGGAGCGCCGGCCTCGGCCGCCTCGCTCCGGCCACTGGCCTCCCGCGGCGACGGCGCCTCCAGCTCCTGGGCGCGGACGCTCATGCCTCTCCCTCCCGCAGGTAGTAGACCTTGGGCTCGGTGCCCAGGTCCTCCAGCAGCCGGAAGGCGCGCGGCGAGCGCGCCTCCCGGGCCACCTCGCTGCCCGGGTCGTCCAGATCGCCGAAGGCGATGGCCCGCGTCGGGCAGGCCTCGGCGCAGGCCGGCAGGTACTCCCCCTCCAGGATGGGGCGGCCCTCGGCGGCGGCGCGGTCGCGCGCCTTCTGCAGCCGGTGGTGGCAGAAGGTGCATTTCTCGACCACGCCCTTGGGACGGATCGACACGTCCGGGTTGAGCGCCTGGCCCAGGTCCCCCGGCCACCTCGGCTCGTACCAGTTGAAGTAGCGCAGCGTGTACGGGCAGGCGGTGGTGCAGTACCGGCACCCGATGCAGCGCGCGTAGATCTGGGCCACGATGCCGTCTTCGCCCTTGGTGGTCGCCCCCACCGGGCACACCTTGATGCAGGGCGGGTTGTCGCACTGCATGCACGGCCGCGGCACCAGGCGGAGCTTCAGGTGCGGGTACTCGCCCTCCTGGTAGGGGACGAGGTCCATCCATCGTATGGCCCGCCCCCGGGCCGCCGCCTCGGGCGAGGGCGGGGGGATGTTGTTCTCCACCTGGCAGGCGGTGACGCAGGCCTGGCAGCCGGTGCAGCGATCCAGGTCGACCACCATCCCCCAGCGCTGGCTCCCCTTGGCACGCTCGCTCATGGGATCGCCTCACGCCTCGCGGATGCGGACCCAGGTGCCGGGGAGCGCCGACCCCGCTCCGGGGAGACGGACCGCAAGCCCCGCCAGCGCGGCGGCCTGCTCGGGGAGCGCCCGGCGCAGCGCCCGGCCGGGGGCGCCGCCGGGCCCCATTGGCATCGCGGCCACGCCCGGCCGGACGCCGGGATACACCTTGAGGCGAGCTTCCACGCCGCCCTGGTCCGACTCCACGATGACCCGCGCGCCGTCCCCGAGCCGCAGCGCCCGGGCGTCGGGGGGAGACAGCTCCACCCACAGCTCCCAGCTTTGCTCCATCTCGCGACCCAGCACGTCCTGGACCAGCGGGAGCGGCCCCTGCCGGTCGCCGAAGGCGGCCAGGAGCGGGTAGAGGTGCAGCTGCAGCGGATAGCCGGCCGGCCCGCCGGCGGCACCCGACCCCCCTCCCTCCGCTCCGGCGGAGGGCTCCAGCGATCGCGCCAGCGGCCCGAAGTCGAATCTCCCGCTCGGCGTCCGCAGCACCCTCCCCCGCTCCCCGAAGTCGTAGACCGGGTCCCACCAGCCGCCGCGCGAGACCAGCCCCGTCCAGAACTCCTCGAAGGAGTCGAAGCGGGAGGCGCGCCAGCCGTTGCGCTCCATGGTCTCGACCCAGGCCTCGGCCTCGGGGACGTCGAAGAGCGCGCCGCGCCCGGACCGGTGGATGCCGCGGACGGCCAGCCGCATCACCTCGCGGAAATCGCGCCAGGGGAACGCCTCGCCCGCCGGCCCGTCGCTGCGGCGCCCCAGCTCGGCCAGCACCTCCGCCGCGTGCCGGGTGTCGTGCCGGGGCGGGAGCACCGGCTGGCGCAGCCCGAGGACCGGGAAGCCCCTCGAGGTGAAGGTGGGATCGTCCTGCCAGCGCTCGAGGTAGACGTGATCGGGGAGGACCACGTCGGCCTGGCGCGCGGTGTCGTCGAGGAAGGACGAGAACGAGACCAAGAGCGGAGGCTTCCGCAGGGCTGCCCGCGCGCGCTGGCCGCCCCCCAAGAGCGACACCGGGTCGGACCCGAACGCCAGGAGCACGTTGACCGGGTAGCTCCCCTGGCCCTCCAGCCAGGCCTGCAGGGCGGCTGGCCCACCGCGCCCTCTCTCCCCCTCGATCGCGGGCGCGCCGCGGCCGCGCGCGCCCCGCTCGTCGGACGGAGGCGTCGGCAGCGCATCGAACGGGACCGGCGGCGGGGTGAGCACGCCGCCCCGGGCGTTCACGGCTCCCACCACGGCGTTGAGGGCGTGGATGGCCATGCCGGTCTGGAGCGGCTGGGCCCCGGGGCCATTCCAGTCGTCGCCGACGGCCACCGCCGGCCGGCTGGAGGCGAACCGGCGGGCCAGGCGGACGACGGTGGCCACCGGCACGCCGGTCCGCTCCGACACCGCGTCCGGGTGGTAGTCGCGCAGGACCAGCGCCCGCAGCCACTCGAAGCCGTGACCCCACTGGTCGATGAAGTCGCGGTTCTCCAGCCCCTCGCGCAGCACCATGTGGACGAGCCCGAGGGCGAAGACGGCCTCCGTGCCCGGCTGGATGGGGATCCACTCGTCGGCGTGGGCGGCACTGACCGACAGGCGCGACTCCACGTGAACCACCTGCACGCGCCCGGACTTGCGCCCGCGACGCGCCAGGGCGTAGGCCCGGGCGGCCCCGACCGGCGACCAGGCCCCCTCCAGCCATCCCGAACCGAACGCCATGATGAACCGCGCGTTCTCCAGGTCGTAGGCCGAGGCGGCGTCCACGCCCTGCATGGCGCTCACAGCCGGGGTCGCCTGGATGTCGTTCCAGGAGCGGCCCCCGAGGTGGTTGGGCGAGCCGTAGGCGGCGAGGAACTGCCCCGCCACCTGCCGCGACAGTCCGCGGGTGCCGTCCACCAGCGCCACCGTATGCGACAGCCCGCGCTGGCGCAGATCGCGCAGGCGCCCGGCCACCAGGGCCAGGGCCTCCTCCCAGGACGCCGAGCGCAGCTCGCCGGCGGAGCGCAGGAGCGGGCCGCGCACCCGGTCTGGGTGGTAGGCGGCGTGGACGCCGGCGAGGCCCAGGGAGCACAGGCCGCCCCGATTGATGGGGTGAAGCGGATTGCCGGAGATGCCCACCAGGCGCCCCGCCACCAGCCGGGCCCGGATGCCGCAGCCGCCGGGGCAGGCGCCGCAGGTCGAGACCACCCACGATTCGGGCGCGCCCCGGGGCGGGAGGACGCCGGGCCGCGCGTCGGGGGGGGCGCTCCCCGGCGGGCGGCACCCGGCCAGCAGCGGCGCGCAGGCGGTGGCCATCGCCGCCGCCTGCATCCCCTTGACGAAGTCTCGTCTCCCGAGGGTCATGCCAGCGGTCCTCCGCACGCCATGTCGTGGCCCCGGGTCACCGGTGGCACGCGTCGCAGTCCTGGCTGGCGCCGCGCTCCCGGTGGCACTGCAGGCAGGCCGCCATGGTCAGGGCCACCAGCGGGCGCCGCGGGGGCGTGCTCTGGGCGCCCATCTCGCCGTGGCACCGCTCGCAGGCGATGCGCGCCAGCTCGACGTGTCGCCGATGGGTGAAGTAGACGTGGCGGGGCAGCTCGTAGATGCGCATCCAGGGAATCTCCTTCCCCGCCCGGACCGCCTCGACCACCGCTCGTTCCCCGGGAGAGGTGCCATTCGCGTCCTGGTGGCAGCCGGCGCAGACGGCCAGCCCGGGCAGCCCCGCGATCTCGCCGTGGCGGGACGACTCGTGGCAGTACTCGCAGGCGATCTCCAGCCCCTTCACGTGCACCTGATGGTTGTAGGCGATGGGCTGGCCGGCCTCGGCCGTGCAGGCGGCCAGGGCGGCCGAGATCAGGCCGGCGAGAAGGCGTCCCAGGTCCGCGCGCCTCCGCCTACCGGTAGGTCTGGGAGACATTCCGCTGGACCTCCCTCACCCACAGCGCCAGCATCTCGTGGAACCTGATGGCGACCACGCCGGCCAGGTTGGACATGACCAGGTGCCCGATGGTCGGCTGCGCCCGCAAGGCCTCCAGGGTGGCCGCCCGCTCGAACGCCAGGAGCTCCACGTCGGTCCCGGCTCGCGCGCTCATGGTGAGGCGGTGTGGCGGCACCAGGGCCGACCAGGCCAGCGTCCCTCCCGCCTCCAGGGAACGGAAGCGGACCTCCCTGGTCTCCCCCATGACCGTCAGGGGGAACACCAGCTCCACCCGGCCGCGGACGATGACGTAGAACGCCTCGGCCTGGTCGCCCATCCGGAAGAGCGTCTCGCCCGCAGCCGCCCGGCGTTCCCGGGCCAGGGCGGCGACGACCAGGCGCTGCGAGTCGGAGAAGCCGGCGAACAGCTCGGCGACCTTCAAGGTTCCGGGACTGGTCACGGCGTCAACCCGGGGCGCGCTAGGCTGAAGCGCGGTAGAGCCGCCTCAGGCCTTCCGGGGCGGGCCGCCCCAGGAGCTGCACCACGTCCTGCAGCTCGGCGTCGATCCGCCTCTCGACCTCGTAGACCACCTGCTCGACGGTGCTGGCCCGGCGGAGCGGGGCATCGCACAGGGGGCAGTAGCCCTCCCGGGCCAGGGGCGCCCGGGCCAGGACGGCCTCGGCCTTCTCGCGCCGGTCCTGCTCCATCTGCTGGTACCCGAAGCCGAGGATGGCGACGGTCGCCGCCACGAAAAGCACGCACGCGATGATCACTGTCAGCCACATGTGTCGTCTCCTTGCGCCTGGCCCTGCGGAGACCCTTCCCATTCCCGTGCCAACCGGCCGTGAATCGCCAAGCGGGCGGAAGTACGAGATCGCGGCCCGGCTGGCGGCCCGGCGCCACGGCCCGGCCTGACAGGAAGGCTTGCGCCCGGTCAAGCGAGGCGGTTTCGACCGTCGGAGCGGCAGGTTGCGACCCTGCCAGGCTGGCAGGCGGCGCCGCCCTCGGGTGTGCTGCCGGCCGCAAATGCAGGGTGCGAGGGCCGCGGCTTCAGCGCTCGCCGTCCCCGGCCTCCACGTCGAGGTGGTACTCGTGGATTCGCCGGTACAGGTTGCGCTCGCTGATTCCCAGCAGCTGGGCGGCGCGGGCGCGGTGGCCGCCCACCTGCGCCAGGACCTGGGCGATGTGGCGGCGCTCCACCTCCGCCAGGGGTAGGGTCGAATGACTCTCCGCCTCCCCGACCCCCCGTACCTCGGCGGGGAGGTCGGCCGACCGGATGAGGTCCCCGTCGGCCATGACCAGCGCGCGATCGACGGCGTGCCGCAGCTCCCGCACGTTGCCCGGCCAGTGGTAGCCGGTGAGCACGTCCATGGCCGAGGCCGAGACCTCCTTGCGCGTCCCGTGCCGGGCGTTGTGCTCAGCCACGAAGTGGCGCACCAGCACGGTGATGTCGCCGCGCCGTTCCCGCAGTGGCGGGACGTCGATGTGGATGGCGTTGAGGCGGAAGTACAGGTCGCGGCGGAACGTCCCCTCCTCCATGAGCCGCTCCAGGGCCCGGTTGGTGGCGGCCACCAGCCTCACGTCCACCCGCACCTCCTGGGTGCCGCCCAGGTGACGGAAGGTGGAGGTCTCGAGGACCCTGAGCAGGCTGGCCTGCACCGCCGGGCTCACGTCGCCGACCTCGTCGAGGAAGATGGTGCCCCCGTCGGCGGCCTCGAAGAGGCCGTGCTTGCGCCGGGTGGCCCCGGTGAACGCCCCCTGCTCGTGGCCGAAGAGCTCGGACTGGAGCAGGTTCTCGTGCAGCGAGGCGCAGTCCACGGCCACGAACGGCTGGTCGCGCCGCGGGCTCAGGCGGTGGATGCTCCGGGCGATGAGCTCCTTGCCGGTGCCGGTCTCCCCTCGCACCAGCACCGCCGACTCGGTGGCCGCGACCTTGGCCACCAGCCGGCGCAGCTCCTCGAAGGCCGCTCCGCTCCCGACCAGATCCGCCCCCTGGCTCCCCTGGCTCAGGCCGTCCCGCAGGCGGGCGTTCTCCTGGTTCAGCCGGCGGCGCTCGCAGGCGCGCTGGAGCGTCAGCTCCAGCTCCTGCAGGTGGCAGGGCTTGCGCAGGTAGTCGTAGGCGCCCAGCTTCATGGCCGCCAGGGCGGTGTCGATGGTGCCGTGCGCAGTGAGCACGACGACCTCGACCGCGGGTCGCTCCGCGCGCAGCTGCCGCAGGACCTCGATGCCCGGACGATCGGGCAGCAAGAGGTCGAGCAGCACCGCATCGGGTTCGCTCTCCTGGACCAGCGCCAGGCACCGGGCCGCGTCGGCAGCCTGTGCCACCCGGTGACCGGACCGCGATAGCTCGCGCGCCAGCAGGCCGCGCAACGCCTCGTCGTCGTCCACGATGAGCACGTGCATGGCGTGTCCCTTTCCCCCCTCACCGGAGTTCGGGCCCGGGCCGGTCGGTCTCCAGCGGCGCCCGCTTGAGCCGCACCGTGAACACCGCGCCCTTGCCGGGCTCGCTCTCCACGGAGAGGACGCCCTCGCACGCTCGAACCAGCGCCGCGCTGAGGAAGAGCCCCAGGCCAGTGCCGCTCCCGTCCGGGCGCGACCGGCGGAAGGGCTCGAAGAGGTGCCCTCGCACCGACTCGGGGATTCCGGGACCGGTGTCCGAGATGGCGACGCGGACGTCTTCGCCGGACGCACGCGCCTCCACGGACAGGAGCCCCCCGGAGGGCATGGCTTGCAGCGCGTTCAGGACCAGGTTCAGGAACGCCTGCTGCAGCACCAGGCCCTCGGCAATGACCGGGGCGGGGGCGTCGAGCGAGGCGCGCACCTCCACCTGCTGGGAGCGGGCTTGCGCCGCGACCAGCGCCAGGACCTCCCGGGCCGCCGCCGCGGCGTCCACGGTGGCGAGCCGCCGCGACGGGACGCGGGCGAAGCCCAGCAGCCGCTCGGTCACCTCCCGGCAGCGGAACACCTGCTTGCGCACGATCTCCAGGTACTCTCTCAGCTCGCCGGGAGCCGAGCCACCGGGCGCGTCCATGCTGCGGAGAAGTCCCTCCACCGCGGTGGCGATGGCCGCCAGCGGGTTCCCCACCTCGTGCGCCACGCTCGACGCCAGCATGCCGATGGCGGCCAGGCGCTCCGACTGCTCCAGGCCGGCCTCGAGCGCCATGCGATCGGTGATGTCGCGCCAGACCTCGATGGCGGCCGCGACCTCGCTGCCCGCGGTCCGCAGGGGCTGCGCGTAGATCTCCTCGACCCGTTCGCCGTCGCGATCGGCCACGCGCACGATCTCCTTCTCGAGGCGATGGCTCGAGAGCGCCCGCTGCGCCAGCGAGGCGCAGCCGTCCGCGGCGTCGAAGCCGGCGGCCCGGGCCAGCGGCCCGTAGCTCGTTCCCGGTACCGGCGCCATGCCCGGAGGCAGCCGGGCCGCGAAGGCGCGGTTGGTGCTGACCACCCGCAGGCCCCCGTCCACCAGGACCACGCCGTCGGCGATGCCGTTCACCAGCTCGTCCAGCTGCCGGCGCTCCGCGCCCAGGTGGGCCAGGGCCGCGGCCAGGCCCTCGGCCATGGTGTTGAAGTCCCGCACCAGCTCCCCCAGCTCGTCCGCGCCCCGGTCGGAGGAGCGCGCCGCCAGGTTCCCCCGCCCCAGCTCGCGGGCGGCCTTGCGGAGCCGGCGCAGCCGCACCAGCACCAGCCGCTCGACGGCGAAGCCCAGGGTCCCGAGCAGCGCGAACACGGCTGCGGCGCTGCCGGCGATCACCTGGGTGCGGCTCGACAGGACCGCCTTCTGCAAGGGACCGAGCGAGCGGTCGATGATCAGGACGCCGTTCAGGCGGTGGTCGCTGCCGTGGCAGCGGTGGCACACCGGCCCGTTGATGAGGGGGGTCACCGTCCTCAGCACGTCGGCGTCCCCGGGGCGCATCAGGGTCACGGAGCGCAGGCGGTCGGCCGGTGGGCGCTCGTGGCAGATCCGGCAGTCGGGCGACGATT
Organism: Anaeromyxobacteraceae bacterium; assembly: GCA_035655915.1. GTDB lineage: Bacteria > Myxococcota > Myxococcia > Myxococcales > Anaeromyxobacteraceae > DASTPH01. The sequence continues at coordinate 609 of DASRTO010000169.1, read as the reverse complement.
TGTCGATGAGCCTCCCCATGGCCAGCGGGTTGCTGGTGATCCGCACCTGCCCTTCCGTGTTGAGCACCGCCACCCAGGCGATGTTCGGTTCCCGGCCGATGTCGTCCACCAGCCGCCGCAGGAGCCGCAGGTCGCCGGCGGCCATCTGCTCCTCCAGGACCAGGCGCAGGGCGTCGCTCTGGCTGGAGCTGGCCTCGGCGGCCACCTCCATGAGCTGGCCGCGGAAGAGGCGGATCGTCAGGTAGGCCGTGCCGGCCAGGACCGCCGTGGTCGCGGTCGCGGCGAGGAAGCCGAGCTTGGCCCGGAGGCGCAGGCGGGCCGTGAGCTGCTTCAGGCCCATGGGGTGCATCTTTCCACCCGCGCCACGTCCAAGGCCAGCCCCCCGGCCGTCCTCGAGGGCGGTGGTCTACGCCGCGTTGCCCCTGGCCGCCGGCGCCTCGCGGACGGCCAGCGGTCCCCAATGGGTCGGGAGGGGGGCCTGATGCTCCCGCCCTCACCTGTACCCTGAGGCGACCGATCCCGCCCTTGGAGGCCGTGAGACGCGCCACCCGCTCAGGCTGGGCCGCTCGCCGCCTCCGCGAACGGCGCCAGCGCCTCCCCGAACGCTCC
>DASRTO010000168.1:0-2170 GCA_035655915.1 Anaeromyxobacteraceae bacterium | reverse complement strand
TCGTCTCGAACCGCTGGATGCTGGTGAAGACCATCTCCTCCTTCACGGTGGCCCACAGCATCACCCTGGCCATCGCCACCCTCGGCTGGGCCAGCGCCCCCCTGCCGCCGCTCAACGCGGCCATCGCCCTCTCCATCCTCTTCCTGGGGCCGGAAATCGCCAGGACCTGGCGCGGCGAGTCGAGCTTCACCATCCGCCACCCGTGGGTGGTGGCCTTCGCCTTCGGGCTACTGCATGGCTTCGGGTTCGCCAGCGGCCTCACCGCCATGGGGCTGCCGAGGGCCGAGGTGCCGCTGGCGCTCCTGCTCTTCAACGTCGGGGTGGAGCTGGGCCAGATCGCCTTCGTGCTGCTGGTGGTGCTCCTGGAGCGCTCGTTCCACCTCTTGGAGGTACGGTGGCCGAGGCTGGTGGAGCGCCTGCCCGGCTACGCGGTGGGGACGCTCGGCGCCTGCTGGACGATCCAGCGCACCATCGTCCTGCTGGTGGGGGCCCGATGACCTCCCGGCGCGTCGGGCCTTCGGCGTTCCTGACCACCGCCCTCTGGCCCGCCCTGGCCTGGGCGCACGCCGAGCAGGGACGGGCGGCCGGGCTCCTCGCCGGGCTCCGCCACCCGGTGTCGGGGCTGGACCACGTGGTGGCCATGATCTCGGTGGGGCTCTGGGGGGCGCAGCTCGGACCGCCGGCGGTGTGGCTCCTGCCGGTGACCTTCCCGGTGGTCATGGCCTTCGGGGGGATGCTCGGCCTGTCCGGGGCGAGGCTCCCCGGCGTCGAGGCCGCCATCGGCATCTCCGGCGTCGCGCTCGGCCTGGCGGTCCTCTCCGAGTGGCGGCCACCCCCCTGGCTCGGGGCCCTGATGGTCGGCTTCTTCGCCGTCTTCCACGGCCACGCCCACGGCGCCGAGCTGCCGCCGGGAGGGAACGGGCTCCTCTACAGCCTCGGCTTCGTGGTGGCCACCGGCGCGCTCCACGCCACCGGCATCGGGATCGGCGCCGTGCACCGGTGGCCGTGGGGCCGCGCGGCGCTCCGGGCGGCGGGCGCCGCCGTGGCCGCCACCGGCGGCTGGTTCCTGTGGAGGGCGCTCCGGTGAGGGCGCCTTTCGGCCGGCGCGGCCTGCTCGCGGCCCTGGCGCTTCTGGCGCCGGCGACGGCCAGGGCGCACCTCGTCAACACCGGCCTCGGGCCGTTCTACGACGGGGTCTCGCACTTCGCGCTCACGCCGGAGGATCTCCTGCCGGCCCTGGCCCTGGCGCTGCTGGCGGGCCAGCGGGGCGCCGCCGCCGGGCGCCGCACCCTACTTGGCCTCCCGGCCGCCTGGCTCCTGGGCGGCCTCGCCGGCCTGGCGTGGCCGACGTCCATCTCGTCCGCCGCGCTCAGCGCCGCGCCGCTGCTGATCCTGGGCGGTCTGGTGGCGGTCGAGGCGCGACTCCGCCCGGCCCTGGTCGTCGGCCTCGCGGCCGCCCTGGGCCTCCTCCACGGCTACCTCAATGGCTCGGCCATGGCGCAGGCCGGGCTCGGCGCGCTCGGGCTCCTGGGCATCGTCGCCTCGGTGTCCGCGGTGGCGGCGCTGGGCGCGGCGCTGGTGGTGGGGATCCGGGTGGCCTGGGGGCGCGTCGCGGTGCGGGTGGCCGGCAGCTGGATCGCCGCCATCGGCCTCCTCTCGCTCGGCTGGTCGCTGCGCGGGGGCTGATCCCGGGGCGCCCTCGAGCGCCACCGCGCCGAGCCTCCGCGAGACGAGGCCTGCGCTAGAATGCCGGCGCTCGCGCGGCGCCGCGTCCGGCGCGCGCGACGCGGAGATCCATGGCCGGCCAGGGCGAGACCACGGGGGCAGGCCGGCCGGCGGGCCCGCTTGGCCGCTGGCGGGTCGTGGGCGTGGCCGCCGCCGCGGCCATCGCCCTGGCCGTCCCGCTGCACCTGGCGCTACGCGCGACAGGGGGACCGCGCCTCCCCCCGGACGCGGCGCCGCAGTACGTCGGCAGCGAGCGGTGCCAGGGCTGCCACCAGAAGGCCTACCAGGCCTGGAAGCCGTCCCACCACGCCCGGGCCATGCAGGCCGCCCGCGACGGGACCGTGCTCGGCGACTTCGGCGGCGTCACCTTCCGGCACCGGGGCAAGACCTGGCGCTTCTTCCGCGAGGGGGAGCGCTTCATGGTCCACGCCGAGGGCCCCGATGG
>DASRTO010000167.1:0-9304 GCA_035655915.1 Anaeromyxobacteraceae bacterium | reverse complement strand
CGCAACCTCCGGCGGCGCCCCGCGCCGCGGGTGCGGACCCGGCCTGGGCCTCGGGCGGGCGAAGGGTCCTGCCGGACGCGGAGGTCGGCGCCCAGGCCGCGAAGGCGGCCAAGGGCGGCGGGGGGAAGTGGGCGCTGCTCGTCCTCCTCCTGGTCCTCGCCGGCGGCGGGGCCGCGGCGTGGTCCCTGAAGCCCGGGTGGCTGGTGGCGCTGGGCCTGAAGGTTCCGCCTCCGCCCGCGGCGCAGCCGCCGGTGGCGCCGGCGCCGCCTCCGGCCGCGCCCGAGCAGGCCCCGGCCGGCCGGTTCCCGGCGCCGGCGGCGATGGCGAGCCCGGCTGCCCCGCCTCCCGCCGCGGGCGCCGCGCCGGGCCCGGCTCCGGGCGCCGCCACGCCCCCCGCCGCGAGCGCCAACCCGGCTCCCTCCACCGGCGCGCCTCCGGCTCCAGCCGGAGCGGCCGCCCCCGCGCCCACCCCCGAGCCGCCGGCGCTGGCCGCCAAGGCGCCGGAGGCCGCCAAGGAGCCGCCAAAGGCGCAGGCCAAGGCGCCGCCCAGGGGGCTCAAGCAGATGCTCGCCGAGGCGCAGCGGCTCCGCGAGCGCGGCAAGGTGGAAAACGCGCTCGACCTCTACGGCCGCATCGCCGAGTCGCACCCCGACAGCCCCCAGGCGCTGGCCGGCCGCGGCTGGTGCTACCTCGACCTCTCGCAGTACCCGCCGGCCGAGGCGAGCTTCCAGGCGGCGCTGGTCGAGGATCCCACCTACGCGGAGGCCCTGATCGGGTTGGCCGAGACCTACCGCTACCAGGGGCGCCGCGCCGAGGCGGTCGATTATTACAAGAAGTACCTGGCGGCCCACCCGGACGGGGAGGACGCGGTGGCGGCGCGCAACGCGCTCGGCCAGCTGAAGGAGTGAGGGATGTTCCAGCACGGAAGCCAGAGGCCGTCGGCGCCGGAGGGAGAATACTTCGCCCGCGAGGACGCCGAGGCCAAGCGGCGCCTGGCGTTCGAGGTGAAGCGCCAGATGGCCGAGGAGGAGCGCCAGCGGCTCAAGGCGCTCCACTTCATGCACTGCCCCAACTGCGGCATGGAGATGCACCAGGTGAAGCTCAAGGGGCTGGACGTGGCCCTGTGCTTCGCCTGCGGCGGCGCCTTCCTCAAGGAGGAGGAGATCAAGTTCATCGCCGCCCCCCAGCAGAAGGGGGTCATGGCGGCGATCCTCAACTGGCTCCGGCCCGAGTGGGAGACGCCGGTCGGCAAGTAGGGCGGGGGCTCGTCCCCCGCCCGGAGCCCACCCATGGCCCTCACCCGCGAGGAGGTCCGGCGCATCGCCAGCCTGGCGCGCCTCGAGCTCGAGCCCGAGGAGGAGGTGCGCATGGCGGAGCAGCTCTCGGCCATCCTCGACTACGTGCGCCAGCTCGAGGCGCTGGACGTCTCGGCGGTGGAGCCCATGACCCACGCCCTGGCCGAGGGCTCGGCGCCGCTGCGGGAGGACGAGGTGGCGCCGAGCCTCGATCCCGAGGTGGCCCTCGGAAACGCCCCGGCCCGCGCCGGGACCTGCTTCAAGGTGCCTAGGATCATCGAGTGAGCGGGCTCCTCGACCTCTCCATCGCCGAGCTGTCCGGCAAGATGGCGCGGCGCGAGGCCTCCTCGCGCGAGGCCACCGAGGCGGCGCTGTCGCGGGTGAAGGAGACCGACGGCAAGATCGGCGCCTTCCTGGCCGTGGCCGCGGAGCGGGCCCTCGAGGCGGCCCGGGCCTCCGACGAGCGGCGCGCCCGCGGCGAGGTCCGCTCCCCCCTCGACGGCGTGCCGGTGGCGGTGAAGGACATCTTCCTCACCCGGGGGATCGAGACCACCGCCGGCTCGCGCATCCTGCAGGGCTTCGTGCCCCCCTACGACGCCACCGCGGTGGAGCGGCTCGAGCGCGCCGGGGCCGTGGTCCTGGGCAAGCTCAACATGGACGAGTTCGCCATGGGCTCCTCCACCGAGAACAGCGCCTACAAGCCCGGCCGGAACCCCTACGACCTCTCCCGCACCCCCGGCGGCAGCTCCGGCGGCAGCGCCGCCGCGGTGGCGGCGCGGCAGGTGTTCGGCGCGCTCGGCACCGACACCGGCGGCTCCATCCGGCAGCCGGCCTCCTTCTGCGGGGTGGTGGGCCTGAAGCCCACCTACGGGCGGGTCTCCCGCTACGGGGTCATCGCCTTCGCCAGCTCCCTGGACCAGGTGGGCCCGCTGGCGCGGACGGTGGGGGACGCGGCGCTGCTCCTCGGGGCCGTGGCCGGTCACGACCCCCGCGACATGACCTCCAGCCCGCGGCCGGTGCCTGACTACCTGGCGGGCATCGAGGGCGGCGCCCGCGGCCTCAGGGTGGGCGTGCCCCGGGAATGGCTCCAGAGCGGCGTGGAGCCCGGGGTGGAGCGGGCGGTGCGGGAGGGGCTGGAGACCCTGCGCCGGCTCGGCGCCAGCCTCGTCGAGGTGTCGCTGCCGCACACCCGCTACGCTGTGGCCGCCTACTACCTCATCGCGCCGGCCGAGGCCTCCTCCAACCTGGCCCGCTACGACGGGGTGCGCTTCGGCCTCTCGGTGCGGGGCGGGAGCCTGCGCGACATGTACGGCCGCACCCGCGACCGCGGCTTCGGCCCCGAGCCCAAGCGCCGCATCATGCTCGGCACCTACGCCCTCTCGGCCGGCTACTACGACGCCTACTACCTCAGGGCCCAGAAGGTGCGCACCCTCATCCGCCGCGACTTCGACCGGGCCTTCGAGTCGTGCGACCTCGTGGCCGGCCCGGTCTCGCCCACGGTGGCCTTCCGGCTGGGGGAGAAGGTGGGCGACCCGCTGCAGATGTACCTGGCCGACATCTTCACCATCCCCTGCAACCTGGCGGCGCTGCCGGGGCTGTCGCTGCCCTGCGGCATGCACCCCGGGGAGAGGCTGCCGGTGGGGCTGCAGCTGGTGGGCCGCCCCTTCGACGAGGCCACCCTGTTCCGGGCGGCGCGGGCGCTCGAGCGCGAGCTGGGCCCGCCGCCGCCGCCGCGGGGGGTGTGACGTGCCGCTCTCCGACTTCCAGGTGGTGCTGGGGCTCGAGGTCCACGCCCAACTGCTCACCCAGAGCAAGATCTTCTGCGGCTGCTCCACCGCCTTCGGCGGCGAGCCCAACACCCGGACCTGCCCGGTGTGCCTCGGGCTGCCCGGGGCGCTGCCGGCGCTGAACCGCCGGGTGGTGGAGCTGGCAGTGCGGACCGGCCTGGCGCTCGGCTGCACCGTCAAGCCCAAGAGCGTCTGGGCCCGCAAGAACTACTTCTACCCGGACCTCCCCAAGGGCTATCAGATCTCGCAGTACGAGTTGCCCGTCTGCGAGGGGGGCGGGGTGCCCATCGGCGTCGACGGGCGCGAGCGGGTGGTGCGGCTGGTCCGCATCCACATGGAGGAGGACGCCGGCAAGAACCTGCACGACGTGGCCGGGGACGGCGCCTCGGGGGTGGACCTGAACCGCGCCGGCGTGCCGCTGCTCGAGATCGTGAGCGCCCCCGACCTGTTCTCGGTGGACGAGGCCATCGAGTACTTGAAGTCCCTGCGGGCCATCCTCATGTACCTCGGGGTGAACGACGGGAACCTCGAGGAGGGGTCGTTCCGCTGCGACGCCAACGTGAGCGTCCGGCCGCGCGGGAGCGAGAAGCTCGGCACCCGCTGCGAGCTGAAGAACATGAACTCCTTCCGCTTCCTCAGGCAGGCCATCGACTACGAGGTCCGCCGCCAGGTGGAGCTGGTCGAGTCGGGCCGGGCGGTGGAGCAGGAGACGCGCCTCTTCGACCCGCAGCGGGGCGAGACCCGCTCCATGCGCTCCAAGGAGGAGGCGCACGACTACCGCTACTTCCCGGAGCCGGACCTGCCGCCGCTCCTGGTGGACCAGGCCCTGGTGGAGGCGGCGCGGAAGACCCTACCCGAGCTGCCGCGGGCCCGGGCGGCCCGCTACCAGCGGGAGCTCGGGCTCTCGCCCTACGACGCCGCGCTCATCACCGCCGAGCGCGGGCTGGCCGACTTCTTCGAGGCCACGCTGGCGGCCGCCGGCAGGGGGGCGGAGACCGCCAAGAAGGCCGCCAACTGGCTCAACGGCGAGGCGGCCCGCCTGGCCAACGAGACCGGGCTCGCCCCCCGCGACTGGAAGCTCACCCCGGCCGGCCTGGCCGCCCTGCTCGGGCTCCTCGACGCCGGGACCATCTCCGGCCCGGCTGCCAAGCAGGTCTTCGAGGAGGCGTTCCGCACTGGCGCCGACCCGGCCGAGGTGGTGCGGCAGAGGGGCCTCTCCCAGGTGACCGACGAGGCGGCCATCGAGGCGGCGGTGGACGCGGCGCTGGCCCAGAGCCCGGCCGAGGCGGAGCGCTACCGCAAGGGCGAGGCCAAGCTGCTCGGCTTCTTCGTGGGCAAGGTGATGAAGGCCATGAAGGGCGCCGCCAGCCCGGCGGTGGTGAACGCGCTCCTCAGGAAGAAGCTGGGGGGCTAGCGTGGGCTGGGCGGGCTGGGGCGCCGGGCCGTCAGGGGCGGGCGCGGCCGGAGGGCCGAGCCGTGGCTTCCTGTGGCTGGCCCTGCTCGGCTCGCTGGCGGTGGGGGTGGTCACCGCCGCCGACCGCCGCTGGCCGGCGGCTTTGGCGGCGGGCGCGGGCGTGGTTTACTTCGCCCTCAGGCTGTTCGGGGGATTCGGCCGGAGGAGCCAGTGACCAGGCTGGAGCCGCTGCGACCGGTATCCTACGACGAGAAGGCGGACGCGGTGCGCCTGCTCGACCAGCGCCTGCTCCCGGAGCGGGAGGAGTGGCTCTCGCTCGACAGCCCGGAGAAGGTCACCGGTGCCATCCGCTCCCTGGCGGTGCGCGGGGCGCCGGCCATCGGCGTGGCCGCCGCCTACGCCCTGGCGCTGGCGGCGCGGCGGGGAGCCAACGCCGGGCGGCTGCGCGAGGTGGCCGACATGCTGGTCAAGGCCCGCCCCACCGCCGTGAACCTGGCCTGGGCGGTGCGGCGCATGCTGCGCCGGGCCGGGTTGGGCGGGGACGCCATGCTGGCCGAGGCCCACGACATCCGAGAGGAGGACGAGGCTGCCTGCCGCCGCATCGGGCAGCTGGGGGCGCCGCTCTTGCCTCCCGAGGCCCGCGTGCTCACCCACTGCAACGCCGGGGCCCTGGCCACCGCCGGCTACGGGACGGCCCTGGGCATCGTGCGCGCCGCCCACGAGGCCGGCAACGGGGTCCGGGTGGTGGCCGGCGAGACCCGGCCCTTCCTGCAGGGGGCGCGCCTCACCGCCTGGGAGCTCCAGCGCGACGGCATCCCGGTCACGGTGGTCACCGACAACATGGCCGGCTGGCTCATGGCCCGCGGCGAGATCTCCTGCGTGGTGGTGGGGGCCGACCGCATCGCCCGCAACGGCGACGTGGCCAACAAGATCGGGACCTACCCGCTGGCGGTGCTGGCCTCGCACCACAGCCTGCCCTTCTACGTGGCGGCCCCCTGGAGCACGGTGGACCTCGACACGCCCTCGGGCGAGGACATCCCCATCGAGGAGCGGCCCGAGGACGAGGTGCTCTCCATGGGCTCCCGCCGCATTGCCCCCCGGGGCGTGCCGGCCCGTTACCCGGCCTTCGACGTGACGCCGGCCGAGCTGGTGACCGCCATCGTCACCGAGCGCGGCGTGCTCCGGCCGCCGCTGGACCGGGCCCTAGCCGAGCTTGCCGGCCAGCCGTAGGGCGGGGGCTCGTCCCCCGCCTCTCTCGTCTCGCGAGGCCCCCGGGCGGGCGCTGGCCGGGGTCGGCATGGCGCTGGGCGGCGCCGGCGGAACCGGACTTAGCGTCCGGCGGCCAGTTCCGTTACCAGAGCGTGAAGCAGCTCGATACCCGGCCGCAGGCTGGCCGTCGGCAGGCGCTCGTCAGCCGCGTGGACCGTCAGCCCGTCCTGTTCGGTCGCCGGGAAGAGCCCGACGCCGTAGGCCGTGACCCCGATCTCGACAAGGCTGCGAGAGTCCGTGAAGTAGTTCACCATCTTGGGGATCAGCGGCACGCCAGGGTAGAGGCGGCCCAGCACGGTGCGAAGCGCCGCTGGCCCCTCGCCTACCAAGGGCGACGCCTTGCCTCCGATCGCCTTGTCGACCGGGACTACGTCGACACCCGCGTCAGCGATCGTCTCCACGAGTGCGAGCCGGACTTCCTCGGGACCCTGGTCAGGAAGGATACGGCAGTTCACGTTAGCGGTCGCCTCGGCGGGCAGCACATTCCTCCCGGTGCCAGCGGCCAGCTGGGTCGGCACGCAGGTCGTCCGGAGTAGCGCCACCATGGCGGGCTTGGCCGAGATGACCTCGAGCGCGGCCTCCGGCAAGGCTCCCTTCGATGTCGCGATGGCGCGCATGGCCTCAGCCACCCGGGGCTCCTCGGTGGCAGCGGCGGCCTCAAACCACTTTCGCGTCACTGGCAGGAGGCGGGCCGGGAAGGGGTTGTGCGCCAAGCGATCGAGAGCGCGAGCCAGACGGTAGATCGCGTTGTCCGGACGCGGAGCCGAGGAGTGCCCGCTCGTGCCTGTTGTACGAATCGTGAAGTCCTGGTAGATCTTCTCCGCGACGAGGAGGCTGGCTTCCTTCACGGTTCCGTCCGAGCCGAGCCGCAACCCACCGCCTTCGTTGAACGCGAGGCCAGCGTCACCCAGCGTCTCCGGGTGGTGCTGCAACTGCCAGCGGATTCCATCCCCGCCGGTCTCCTCACCGCCTGTCCACGCCAGGATCACGTCTCGCCTGAGAGGCGTCCCTGCCGCCTTGAGTAGGAGAATGACCTCCAGTTCGGCGGCCGCCATCGACAGGTCGTCCAGCACTCCGCGCCCGAAGAGCCGATCGCCTCTCTCGGTTACCTGGTGTGGCGACACCGACCACGGCTGGCCTGCGGTCGGAACCACGTCGACATGGGCCAGCAGGAGCAGGGGCTTGGCCGAGCCGTTGCCCTTGAGCCGCGCGATCAGGTTGGCGCGGCCAGGTGCGAACTCGAAGACTTGGTAAGGCACGCCGGCCCCGCGCAGCCGTTCAGCGCCGATGGCGACCGCTCGCGCCTCGTTGCCAGGCGGGTTCTCCGTGTTGGCGGCAACGAGTTCTTGGAGGAGTTTCCTTACCCTGTTGGCGGAGTCACGGAAGTCCGGACCCTTCGCCCCTGACAGGATGGGGAACAGCAGGAACGCCGCAGCAACCGCGTACGCGAGGCCGCGATGAGGCATGGCTTCCTCCTGCGTGAAGCAGAGACCATGGCCCTTCGACGAAGTCTACGTAAAGACGCGGCGCGTCGGCCTGGATGAACCTGCCATCCAGGCCGTTCACGATCTTCCAGGTCAGCACCCGACGAGCGGCACGGCGACGACCGCTGCCTGTAATCGTGACCCTGCTTCTCGGTTCCGCGCACGCCAACCTCCGTGCGCGGAACCAGATCACGGCTGGGTCGGCCTGTCGATCCCCCACCCCGACCTTCTCAGCGGCCTGCTAGGATCGGCCCATGTCCGAGCCATGCCCCGCCTGCGGCAGGCCCCGCGGCTCCAACGCCGCGTGCCGCTCCTGCCGCGACGCCGCCGCGCGCGACCTGGCCCGCGAGGCCCGCGACGTCACCGACGAGACGCTCTCGCACCGCGCCGCCGCGGGGCGCCGCTTCGCCGAGCGCCCGCCCTGGTGGGCCCGGCTGGCGCCGGGGAGCCTGCTCCGGAAGGTAAAGCTGGTGGCGGGCCTCATCGGGGATTACGCCACCGGGCGCTACCGCAGCGTTCCCTGGCGCTCCATCGCGGTGGTGGCGGCGGCGCTGGCCTACGTCCTCTCGCCGCTGGACCTCATCCCAGACCTGCTGGTGCCGGTGGGGTGGACCGACGACCTCCTGGTGATGGCCATCGCCTGGTCGGTGGTGAAGCGGGACCTGCGCGACTACTGCGCCTGGAAGGGGCTCTCGCCGGCGGAGTTCGGGCTGTGATGGCCGTACCCGCTCGCCATGATCCCGTAGGGCGGGGCCTTGCGCCCCGCCGCACGCGCTCCCGGCGGGGGACGAGCCCCGGCCCTACGTCCGGGGGCTCGCGGCAACCGTTTGCCGCCATGAGGCCCGGAGGCGAGGGGCCTTGAGCGAGCCGCTCGAGCACACCCGCGTCGTGGGAGGGGCGCGAACCCGGGTGGTGGCCACCGGCCTGCGGCGCCGCCCGCTGCGCGACCTCTACCACCACCTGCTCAGCGTCTCCTGGCTGCGCCTCTTCTGGCTCTTCGGCCTGGTGTACGTGGCGGTGAACCTGGCCTTCGCGGCCGGCTACCACTTCCTCGGCGCCGCCCCGCCGGCCTCCTTCCTCGACGACTTCCTGGCCAGCCTGCGGCGCACCATCGCCACCAACCCGCGCCCACCCGAGGCCCGCACCCTGGCGGTGGAGGTGCTGCTGGGCGTCGAGGGGTTCGTGCGCTGGCTCGGACTGGCGCTGGGGGCGGGCATCATCTTCGCCAAGTTCTCGTCGCCGCGGCCGGGGGTGGTCTTCAGCCGGCTGGCGGTGGTGGCGCCGCGGGGCGGCGCCCGGGCCCTCATGTTCCGGATGGCCAACGAGCGCCAGAGCCCCCTGGTGGACGCCAAGCTGCGCGTGCTCCTGGTGATGAACGAGCGCAACGCCGACGGGGACCTCACGCGCCGGATCTGGGACGTGCCGCTCAAGCGCGAGGAGACGGCGCTCTTCACCCACGCCTGGACCGCCATCCACCCCATCGACGCGTCGAGCCCGCTCGCCGGCGAGGACGGCGCCTCGCTGGAGGCGGCCGACGCCGAGCTCATCGTCTCCCTCACCGGCTTCGACGAGGGGCTGTCGCGGACCGTCCACGCGCGCCACGCCTGGCGGGCCCGCGACATCGGCTTCGGCCTGCGCTTCCGCGAGATGGTGAAGGTGCTCCCCAGCGGCGTGCACCAGGTGGACTACCGGCGCTTCCACGAGGTGGAACCGGCCGAGGACCGCACGGCTCGCCCCCAGCAGGCGCGGCGCCGCGACTAGTGCCTCGACCGCCCTCCTAGGGCCGATCAGTCGTGCCCGTGTCCGTGTCCCTTGTGGGCCTTCTTCTCCGCCTTCTCGTAGTCCTTGTGGGCCTTCTTCTCCGCCTTGACCTGTTGCTTGTGGTAGTGCTTGTAGTGGCCGGGCGGGAGCCGCGTCAGGCCGGGCGGGACGTGGTGGGGCTCGACGTAGACCCAGGTGGCCCGGGGCGAGGACGCGCGGTACCAGTAGCCGTCCCGGCGCACCCAGTAGTAGCCGCCGGTGAAGAACACTTCCTCGTCCCAGTTCTCGACCACC
>DASRTO010000166.1:0-6848 GCA_035655915.1 Anaeromyxobacteraceae bacterium | reverse complement strand
CGCCCGGAGGAGCGCATCCAGCTCCTGGCCGACGAGTGGGCCCTGGTGCGGGCCGGCGAGCGGCCGGTGGGCGCCTTCCTCGACCTGGTGGCCGGCTTCGGGGGCGAGGAGGACTACGCGGTCCTCGACGAGCTGGCGGCGCGCCTCTCGGTGGTGGAGCACCGGCTCCTCGGCGAGGCCGATCGGCCCCGCTTCCAGGCTTTTCTGGAACAGCTGCTGGGGCGGCAGCTCTCGGCGATGGGATGGGAGGCGGGGGCGGGCGAGGCCGACGGGCAGCGGCTGCGGCGGCGGGCGCTGGCCTGGATGCTGGGGCTCGCCGGCCGGTCCCCGGCGGTGGTGGCCGAGGCCTCGCGCCGCATGGACCGGGTCCTGGCCGGCGAGACGGCGGCCCTGGAGGCGAACCTCCACGATCCGGCCGCGGCCATGGCGGCGCGCGCCGGCGACGCCCGGCGCTTCGAGACCTTCCTCTCGCGCTTCCGGGCCGAGGCCGACCCGGCCTTCAAGCGGCGCTACCTCCTGGCGCTGGCGGCCTTCGAGGACCCGCAGCTCGCGGCGCGCGGCCGCGAGCTGTGGCTCACCGAGACGGTCCCGCTCCAGGACCTGGCCTCCTACGTGGCGGCGCTGCTCGCCAACCGCACCTCCCGCGATGCCTTCTGGAGCGAGCTGCGCCAGCGCTGGCCGGAGGCGATGGCGCGGAGCGGCGGGGCGCCCATGCTGCAGCGGCGGCTGGTCGAGGCCATGGGCGGGCTGGTGGAGCGGCGCCACCTGGAGGAGGCCGAGGTCTTCCTGGCGGCGCATCCCGTCGAGTCGGCGCGGCAGGCCGCCGCCCAGACCCTGGAGCGGCTGGGACAGGACGTGGCCCTGCGGGAGCGCTGCCTCGACGAGGTGAGCCGCTGGCTCGCGGGCCGGGCGTGACCCCGCGCCCCTCGCCTCCCGCGGTCTTCGCGCTCACCATCCTGCCCTTCGGCGCGGCGGTGGGCTACGTCTCCATCGCCGCCCCCTTCTGGCTGAAGAGCCAGGGGGTCTCGCTGGCCGCCATCGGCGCCATCCAGGCCGCCGCCATGACGCCCCATGCCATCAAGTTCCTGTGGGCGCCGCTCATCGACGTCGGGGCCCGGCGCAAGGCCTGGTTCGGGTGGATGACCGCCGCCACGGCGGCGCTGCTGGTGACCCTCTCGGTGGTGCCCGGCCTGGCCCGCCACCTGGGCCTCTTCACCCTGCTGGCCACGCTGGCGCAGGTGGCGGGGACCACCGCCGCCGCCGCGGCCGACGGCCTCATGGCCGCCACCACGCGCGCCGAGGACCGGGGCAAGGCCGGCGGCTGGCGCATGGCCGGCAACGTGGGCGGCACCGGGATCCTGGGGGCGCTGGCGCTGTCGCTCTCGGCGCTCAGCTCGGTGCAGGTGGCGGGGCTGGCGCTGGCCGGGATCGTGCTGCTCTCCGGGCTGGGGGCGCTCGCCATCCGGGAGCCGCGCCTCCGCGACGGGCGGATCGACGGCGGCGTCGGCCTGTGGCGCGCCCTCTGGCTGCGGCTGGCGGCGGTGGCCGGCGACACCTGGACGACCATGACCAGCCGGGAGGGCTGGACCGGCCTGGTCATCTGCGCCGTCCCCGTCGGCGCCGGGGCGCTCACCAACCTGTTCTCCGCCATGGCGCTCGACTACGGCGCTTCGGAGGGACTGGTGGCAGCCGTGAACGGCCTCGGCGGTGGCCTGGTGGGGGCGCTGGGATCGCTGGCGGGCGGGGTGCTGGCCGACCGGATGAACCGGCGCCTGGCCTACGCCCTGGCCGGCGGGGCGACGGCGCTCACGGCGGCGGCCATGCTGGCGGCGCCGCTGACCCCCCTGAGCTACGCCTGGGGCACGCTGGCCTACAACTTCATGAACGGCGTGGCCTTCGCGGCCCTGGCGGCCATGATCTTGGAGATGGTCGGCCACTCCCCGGCGGCGGCCACCAAGTACACGCTCTTCATCGCGGTGGCCAACGTGGCCTCGAACTACGCGACCGCCCTCGACGGCCTGGCCTCGGAGATCCGCGGCTGGGGCTCGCGGGGGGCGCTGGCCGCCGACGTGGTCCTCACCGCGGCCGGCATCGCGGTGCTGCTGGCCATGGTGCGCTACACCCGGCGGGCGGAGGCGCGGCCGAGCCCGGCCATGGCCGGCGCCGAGGTCGCCGGAGGTCCGCCGGGGCCGGCCGGGGCCTGAGCGGTTCGCCTCTGCCGCTTCCTCGTCGGCAGCGGCCGGAGGGGATAGACTCCTGCTCGAGGATGCGCCCCACCTTCGCGCCGCTGGTCGCGACGGTCGAGCCGGCCCCCGGGGAGTACCTGGAAGGCTGGGCCCCGGACGCGTCGAGGCTGTTCGTGCCCGCCCTGGCCGACGCCCGGGCCGGGGCGGAGGCGGCCATCCGCATCGTGATCCGGGGCACCGGCATCGGCGCCACGGTGACGGGAACCGTGGTGGCGGTGCGGCGGGCGGGGTCCCGGGCCCTGGTCCCCGGGATCTTCCTGGCGCTGGAGGGCGGCGGCGTCGCGGCGGCGAGCTACCTGGCCCGGGTGGCCCGGGGGCGGCCGGTGGACTTCAACGAGCGCGAGCCCCGTTACGCCTTCGAGCGCCGCCTCACGGTCACGCGCCGGGCCACCGGCCGCTTCGAGTCGACGACGGTGAACGTCTCGGAGAGCGGCTGCTGCATCCGCCTGAGCGGGTCCGGGCCGGAGGTGGGGGAGACGCTGCGGATCCGCTCCGGGGTGCTCGGGCCCGCCCTCGAGGCCACCGTGTGCTGGGTGGGCGGTCCCGGGGCGCTGGCCGACTCCGCGGGCCTGCGCCTGCGTCCGTCCGGGAGGGCGGGCCGGCGGTGGCGTTCCCTGGTCGAGGAGGCCGCACGCTCCGGGGCGCCGGTCTTCTGACGGCCCGCCCGGGCCGCGCTGGGCGAGGCCGGGCGGCGGGACCGTCACGAGAGGGTGCCGCAGCCCCGGCCCGCGACCGCTAATGTCCGGATCGCGGGCGGTGGATCGTCGAGGGTTCGAACGGCCGGAATCCACCGGCCCTGACGAGAGAGGTTTCCACATGGCCAGCTTCATGCTGATCTTTCGCGGCGGCGATGGCTCCGGCGACTCGCCGGAGCAGATGCAGCAGCACATGCAGAAGTGGCTCGCCTGGTTCGAGGGGCTCACCCGTGCCGGCGTCTACAAGGGGCAGGGGGCCCCCCTGGAGCAGACCGGCAAGGTGGTGCAGGGCCTGCGCAAGACGGTTTCCGACGGGCCGTTCGCCGAGGCCAAGGACCTGGTGGGCGGGTACGCCATCGTCGAGGCGCGGGACCTCGAGGCGGCGGTGGAGATCGCCCGCGGCTGCCCCACCTACGAGAAGGACGGGGCCGTCGAGGTCCGTCCCGTCCGGCCCATGTGAACGGGGAGGCGTCCAGGCTGGCCGAGCACCTGTTCCGCCGCGAGGCGGGGCGGATGGTGTCCTCGCTGTGCCGCGTCCTCGGGGTGCGCCACCTGGCGCTCGCCGAGGACGCGGTGCAGGACGCGCTGCTCCGGGCCCTCGAGACCTGGAAGTTCGGGCGGACGCCGGCGAACCCGGCGGCGTGGCTCATGCGCTGCGCGCGCAACCGGGCCGTCGACCTGTTGCGGCGGCAGGGCACGCTTCGCCGACTGGCCGGCGAGCTGGAGCGGGCCCTGGAGGAGGCCGAGCCGGGTGAGGAGCCCGGAGCCGAGGCGCCCGCCATCCCCGACGACGAGCTGCGCCTCATGTTCTCCTGCTGCGACCCGGCGCTCACGACCCAGGCGCAGGTGGCGGTGATCCTGAAGTACCTGTGCGGTTTCTCGGTACGGGAGATCGCCCAGGCCTTCCTCTCCGGCGAGGAGGCGGTGGAGAAGCAGCTCTTCCGCTCGCGCCGCGCCCTGGAGGGCCGGGGGGCGCTCTTCGAGGTGTGCGACCCCTCCCAGGTGCGGGAGCGGATGCCCGCCGTGAACGCCGCCATCTACCTGCTCTTCAACGAGGGGTATCACGGTGCCCACCCGCAGGCGGTTCGCGAGGACCTGTGCCACGAGGCGATGCGGCTCGGCGTGCTGCTGTCGCGCCTGCCGGGGTCCGGCCCGGAGACCCAGGCGCTGCTGGCGCTCTTCTGCTTCCTGGCGGCCCGCCTGGCGGCGCGGCTGGGCGACGACGGCAACCTGCTCCTCCTGGCCGAGCAGGACCGGGGCCGCTGGGACCGGGAGCTGGTGGCGGAGGGGCTGCGGCGGCTCGACCTCTCGGCCGAGGGGGAGGCGCTCACCTCCTTCCACCTCGAGGCGGCCATCGCCGCTCGCCATGCGGCCGCGCCTACCTTCGCGGAGACCGACTGGCGTTCCATCCTGCGGCTGTACGACCTGCTCTGGCGCCTCCGCCCCACACCGGTGGTCGCCCTGAACCGCGCCATCGCCCTGGGCATGGTCGAGGGACCAGAGGCAGGGTTGCGGGCCCTGGCCGGGATCGAGGGACGCCATCGGCTGGCGCGCTATCCCTTCCTGCCGGCGGCGGTGGCCGAGTTCGAGCTGCGAGCCGGCCGTCCCGGACGAGCCGCCAGCCAGCTCCGGACGGCGCTGCTCCTGGCCCGCAACGCAGCGGAGGAGGCGGTGCTGGCGCGCAAGCTCGCCGCCTGCGAGCGCGGGGCCTGAAGCGTCCCAGCCGGGCCCCTTCCGGGACGTGGGCCCAAGACGGGGGCACGCCCGCCACCTCTCGATGCCTAGCTTGTGGAAAGGAAGGAGATTGCCATGCCGGGATGGCGGAGGATCTTGTGCCCCGTCGACTTCTCCGACCTGTCGCACGAGGCCATGGCCGAGGCGGTGGCGCTCGCGAGCAAGGTCGAGGGGACGGTTCACCTGCTGCACGTCGTCGAGCCGGTCCCGGGAGCCCACCGAGGCGAGGGGATGTCGGCCGGCCGCTCCCTCGAGGATCTGGTGGAGCAGGCGCAGGGGACGCTCGAACGGTGGCGGGGTGAGGCCGAGGCGCTCCTGCCTGGCCGGGTCACGGCGGAGGTGACTGCCGCCGGCGGCGGGGCGGCGGCCGACGACGTGGCCCGGGCGGCCGGGGACGGCGGGTACGACCTGGTGGTCATGGGGACGCACGGGCGCCGCGGGATCCGGCGGCTGGTGGTGGGATCGGTCGCCGAGGGAGTGGTCCGGGGAGCGCCCTGCTCGGTGCTGGTGGTGCGCCCGAGGGGGCGCGGCGGCCCCTAGCGCCGCGCCACCGGCGCCGGGTCGCACTCCACCGAGAGCACCCGCCCGTCGGTGGTGGCGACCATCAGCCCGGCCTCGGTGGCCCGGACGGCGGAGACCTGCGCCGCCGGCCAGCCTCGCGGCCGGCCCACGCGCAGGAAGCCCTGGTCCAGCGTGGCGAAGAGCAGGCCGCCGCCCTGGGTCCCCAGCGCCACCCCGGCGCCGAATGCGGCAGCGGCGCCCGGGTTCACCTCGTTGGCCCGCGGCTCGGCGAGGCGGGTGGCGGCAACGCCCGACGCCGAGACCCGCGCCAGGCCGCCATCGTCCGTGCCCGCCAGGACGCCGTCACCCAGGGGCGCCAGCGCCGTGACCACGTTGGTGCCGGCGGGCGGGCTCCCGAAGACCAGCGGGTGCCAGCGGGCGGCCAGGGGCGGCACCCGCTCCAGGGCCGACAGCGGCAGCGACCAGGCGCCGTCCCACGCTCCGAGCCAGAGGGCAGCGCCGCTCACGGCCAGGGCGTTCACCCGGACCGGATCGCCCACCGGGCCGCGGACCTCGATGGGCTCCACCCCTCCCTCGAGCGACAGCCGCAGCAGCCCGCGCGAGGTGCCTCCGTAGAGGGCGCCGGCGGCCAGCACCAGCGAGGTCACCGCCGTCCCCGGCTCGACCAGCTCCAGCCGCCTTCCCTCCGGCGAGAGCACCAGCACGCCGGCCTGGGTGGCGACCCACACCTTGCCCTCGTGCTCGGCAACGTCGTTGACGAAGCGCTCCCGCCCCCCCGGGCCACCCACCGGCCGCGGCCCCTGGCCGGCCGGAGCGCGCAGCACCCCCTGGTCGAAGGTCCCGATCCACAGCGCCCGGTCGCTGGCGAGGTGGAGCGCGGTCACCCGGCCCGGGGCTCGGGTCCGGGGGCGGGTGCGGCAGGCCGGGAGCTCGGCCAGGTCGACCGGCGTCCCCGGCGGGATGGAGGGGTCGAACAGGATCGGGACCGCCAGGTGGCGCGCCCGCTCCCCCTCCCGCCACAGGAGCACGCCCAGGGCCAGGGCGGCGGCGGCCAGCAGGGCGGTGGTGGCGACCACGGCGCGCACGGGAGCGTCCCCGGGGCTCAGCCGCGGGCCTGGCTGGCGCCGGGCTGGCGGACCCGCAGCACCAGGGCCATGCCCCCCACCATGGCGCCAAGCAGGGCGGCCGCCACGGTGGCGATCCAGCCGGGGAGCGGCGCCACGCCGCCGAGGTCGTAGTAGCGGCGGCTCACGTTGCCGGCGGCGTCGGTGCTGGCGATCTCCAGCCGGGCGGGTCCGGCCGCGAGCCAGGCCGGCGGATGCAGCTCGGCCTCCCAGACGCCGACCGGCCCCTGCATGCGGGCCCGGGCCACCTCGCCCCAGGGCGCCCGCACCCAGATCTCCCTCACCTCCATGGCGGAACGGAGGGCGCTGGCGGCGCCGCCTGGACGCCCCACGGCCGCGGCGGCGGAGGCGGCGGGAAGGGCGGGCTTGAGCCAGAGGCGCAGCGCCTCGCCGGGCCGGACCTCGTCGGGCGCGGAGAGGACCGCCACGGCCGCCGGCGCGGTGTCCACCCGCACCGGCGCGGAGCGCAGCTCGAGGCTCCCGTCGCGGCGCAGCACGGTGACCTTGGCCTGGTAGGTGCCGTCGGC
>DASRTO010000165.1:0-2837 GCA_035655915.1 Anaeromyxobacteraceae bacterium | reverse complement strand
GGTGGGGGCCACCCGCATCGCCACCGGGCACACCCGGACCGATCAGGCCGAGACGGTCCTGCTGCGCCTCCTGCGCGGCTCCGGCGCCCGCGGGCTCTCGGGGATCCCGCCGCGGCGCGGAACGGTGGTCCGGCCGCTCGTCGACCGCTCCCGCGCCGAGGTGCTGGCCTTCCTGCGGGCGGAGGGGCTCCCCTGGCTGGAGGACCCGACCAACCGGAGCCCACGGTTCCTGCGCAACCGGGTCCGGAGCGAGGTCATGCCGCTGCTGGGGCGGCTCGGCCCGGGCCTGGAGCGGGCCCTGGAGCAGCGGGCTCGCGAAGCGCTCCCACCGTAGGGCGCCCGCGCCGAGGCGCGGAGCCTGCGGGCCGAGCCCCTGGCGGTGCGCCGCCGGGCGGTGCGGCGGCTGTGGCGCCAGGCGCGGGGACGGCGAGCCGGTCTCTCCGCCGGCCACGTCGAGGCGGTGCTGGGGCTCCTCCGACGCGGTCGGCCCGGCCGCATCACCCTCCCCGACGGGCTCGAGGCCCGCTGCGCCTACGGGGTGCTGGAGATCCAGCGCCGGTCCACCGCCCCCGCGCCGCCGGCGGAGCTGTCCGTCCCCGGCCCGGGGGTGTACCCGGTGCCCGGGCGGGCGCTGCGGCTGGCGGTGGAGGCCGCGCCCGGCGCAGCGGTGGACTGGCCGCTGCGCCTGGGGCCGCGCCGCGCCGGCGACCGCTTTCGCCCGCCGGGCGGGCCGGGCTCCAAGAAGCTCAAGGCCTGGCTCATCGACCGCAAGGTGCCGCGCGAGGCGCGGGACGGGCTCCTGGTGCTGGCCGACCGCTCGGGCCGGGTGCTGTGGCTCCCCGACCTCGGCGCCCGCGCCGAGGTCCCAGGCCTCGCCCTGCGGCTCCTGCGCGAAGAAGCGTGAAGCGCGGGCACGAGATCTGCACCCGATCGCGGGAGGTGTTATAGAGTCGATCGGGTCCGCGCCGCCGTCGCGCGGCCGAGGGAGCCGAGAGTCGTGCGCCAGTCCTACAAGACCGTGATCCTGTGGATCGTCCTGATCCTGATGTTCGTGGCCTTCTACCAGTTCTTCGCCCAGCACGGCCGCGAGCCGACCGAGACGGCCTTCTCGGACTTCATCGCCAAGGTCGACGCCGGAGAGGTGCGCGACGTCACGGTCAAGGACAACAGCTACACCGGCCACTACCGCGACGGGAAGGAGTTCCGCACCGTCGGGCCGGTGGACCCCATGGCCACCATCTTCCAGCAGCTCAAGCAGAAGGGCGTGAAGGTGGTCTACGACAAGCCCGAGCAGAGCTCGTTCTGGGTGACGGTCCTCTTGCAGTACCTGCCCCTGGTCTTCCTCTTCCTCCTGTTCTTCTTCTTCATGCGCCAGCTCCAGGCGGGCGGCGGCAAGGCCATGAGCTTCGGCAAGTCCAAGGCCAAGCTCATGACCGAGCACCACAACAAGGTCACCTTCGCCGACGTGGCCGGCATCGACGAGTCCAAGGACGAGCTCGAGGAGATCATCTCCTTCCTCAAGGACCCGAAGAAGTTCACCAGGCTCGGCGGGCGCATCCCCAAGGGCGTCCTGCTCATGGGCCCGCCCGGCACCGGCAAGACGCTGCTGGCCCGCGCCGTGGCCGGCGAGGCCGGGGTGCCCTTCTTCTCCATCTCCGGCTCGGACTTCGTGGAGATGTTCGTGGGCGTTGGCGCCAGCCGGGTGCGCGACCTCTTCGAGCAAGGGAAGAAGAACGCCCCCTGCATCATCTTCATCGACGAGATCGACGCGGTGGGGCGCCACCGCGGCGCCGGCCTGGGCGGCGGCCACGACGAGCGCGAGCAGACCCTGAACCAGCTCCTGGTGGAGATGGACGGCTTCGAGTCCAACGAGGGCGTGATCCTCATCGCCGCCACCAACCGCCCCGACGTCCTCGACCCGGCCCTGCTCCGCCCCGGCCGCTTCGACCGGCGCATCGTGGTGCCGCGCCCGGACCTGAATGGGCGCCTGGGCATTCTCAAGGTGCACACCAAGAAGGTGCCGCTCGACGGCGCGGTCGACCTGAACCAGATCGCCCGGGGCACTCCCGGCTTCTCCGGCGCCGACATCGAGAACCTGGTCAACGAGGCCGCTCTCTACGCCGCCCGCAAGAACCAGGAGCGGGTGGCGCAGCCCGACTTCGAGTTCGCCAAGGACAAGGTGCTCATGGGCACCGAGCGCCGCTCCATGATCATCAGCGACGCCGAAAAGCGGACCACCGCCATCCACGAGGCCGGGCACGCCCTGGTGGCCCGCATCATCCCCGGCACCGACCCGGTCCACAAGGTCACCATCATCCCCCGCGGCCGCGCCCTGGGGCTCACCCAGCAGCTGCCGCAGGAGGACCGCCTCAACATCAACCAACAGTTCGCCCTGAACCAGATCGCCATCCTCATGGGGGGCCGGATCGCCGAGGAGATCGCCTTCGACCAGAAGACCACCGGCGCCGGCAACGACATCGAGCAGGCCACGCACCTGGCGCGATCCATGGTGTGCGAGTGGGGCATGAGCGAGAAGTTGGGGCCGCTGGCCTTCGGGAGGAAGGAGGGCGAGGTCTTCCTGGGCCGCGAGATGGCGGCGGTGCAGACTTACTCCGAGCAGACGGCGCGCGACATCGACGCCGAGGTCCACCGCATCGTCACCGAGCAGTACCACCGCGCCAAGGACATCCTGTTGAAGCACCGCGCCCTGCTCGACAAGATCGCCGGGGCGCTCATCGAGTACGAGACGCTGGACGCCTCGGACATCGACGCCATCATGGCCGGGGGCAGCATCGACCGCCCGCCGCCGCAGAAGGCGCCGCCCGGCCCGCCCGACA
>DASRTO010000164.1:0-4312 GCA_035655915.1 Anaeromyxobacteraceae bacterium | reverse complement strand
CCGATGCGGACGGAGTTCACGTCCCCGCGCACCACCGAGCCGAACCACACCGAGGAGCGCTCGCCGATCTCGACGTCCCCCACGATGGCGACCTCGCCGACCAGCATCACCGTCTCGTGGAGACGCGGCGACTTGCCTCCGTAGGAGCGGACCAGCGCCATGCTGGCGCGATGCTAATCCGCGCCCCCCCGGCGCCGCAAGAAGAGGACGGCGACCGCTCCCAGCGCCGTCCCGCCGGCGTCGGCGGCCCAGTCGAGGGGGCTGGCGTCGCGGCCGGGCACGAAGGCCAGGTGCAGCTCGTCGCTGGCCCCGTAGAGGGCGCCCAGGAGGAGCGCCACCGCGAAGGCCCGGACCGGGGGCCGGCCCCCGGCGCGCAGGGCACGGGCCAGGAGGCCCCCCAGCACCGTGTACTCGGCGAAGTGGATGAGCTTGTCGTGGGAGAGCAGCTCCGGCGGAACCAGGTCCTGCGGCCGGGCCAGCGAGGAGAGCGCGAAGATCAGGAGGGCGTAGAGCAGCACCGGAGCCCAGGCGACGAACCGGCCGCGGTTCACCCCAGGGCCTCCCCGCCCAGCGAGCTGGCGCCGGCGCGGGTCACCCGCACCCGCACCAGGTCACCGGGGCGCGCCGGCCGGCCGGAGAGGCCGACGTGGACCAGCCGGTTCTCCGGGGTGCGGCCCACCCAGTCCCCGGGCGAGTCCGGCGCGGCGCCCTCCAGCAGCACCTCCACCTCGCTCCCCAGCGACCCGGCCAGCCGGACCGCCGAGATCTCCCGCTGCAGCGCCTGGAGCCGCTCCAGGCGCTCCACCGCCACCTCGCGGGGCACCTCGGCCCACTCGGGCGAGGCGCCCATCCGGAGCGCCGCCCCGGTGTGGGGGCGCGGGCTGAAGACGAAGCTGAAGGAGTTCTCGAAGCGGGCCCGGCGCAGCAGCGCCAGGGAGGCCTCGAAGTCCGCCTCGGTCTCGCCCGGGAAGCCCACGATGAAGTCGGTGGTGATGGCCAGGCCGGGCCGGGCCCGCAGCAGCCGATGGTGCCGCTTCATGAACTCCTCCACCGAGTAGTCGCGGCGCATGCGCCGCAGCACCGCGTCGGAGCCGGACTGCACCGGGAGGTGGAAGTGGGGCATCACCCGGGGCTCGTCCCGGAAGACCTCGACCAGCTCGTCGGAGAGGTCGTGCGGGTGACTGGTGGTGAAGCGCACCCGCTCGACGCCCGGCACCGCCGCCACGCGCCGCAACAGCTCGGGGAAGCCGCAGCCGCCTCGGTAGCTGTTCACGTTCTGGCCGATGAGGGTCACCTCCCGGACCCCCACCGAGGCCAGGTCGGCGCACTCCGCCACCACCTCGGGGAAGGGCCGCGACACCTCCCGGCCGCGGGTCCGGGGCACGATGCAGAAGGAGCAGACGTTGTCGCATCCCTTCATGGCGGTGACGAAGGCGGTGGCCCGCCCGCGCGCCGCCTCGGCGTCGGCCCGCGGGAAGAGGTACTCCTCCGAGTCCATCCAGCCGGTCTCCGCGAAGCGCTCCCGCCTCCCGGCGCGCTCCACCAGCTCGGGGAGGCGCCCCAGGTTGTCGGGCCCGAAGACGAAGTCCAGGTAGGGGACGCGCCGGAGCAGCCGCTCCTTTTCCTGCTGCGCCACGCAGCCGGCCACCGCCAGCAGGGCCCCGCGCCGCGCCTTGTGCGCCCGGTAGCGCCCCAGCGCCGAGAGGAGCTTCTGCTCGGCCTTCTCCCGCACCGAGCAGGTGTTCACCAGGATGAGGTCGGCGTCCTCGGGGTGGCGTGTGCGCGCCCAGGCGTGGCGGGAGAGCAGCTCCACCATCCGCTCCGAGTCGACCTCGTTCATCTGGCAGCCGAAGGTGTGGACGAACACCTTTCGCCGGGCTGCGGGGAGCGGCCCGGCCGGGGCCCCGCCGGCCCGCGCGATCGCGCTCGGGATGGACACCAGATCCGACATCGGCGGGCGAAACCTAGGCGCGCCCGGGCCGTGCCGTCAACCCCGGGCGGCCTTCCGCGGCGCGGCTGGCCGGGGATTTCTCGCGCGCCGGCGAGGCCGGATATCATCGCACCAGCCCGACCCTCATGCCTGCCGACCGCGAAGACCTCCAGAAGCGACTGGATGCGGCCACGCCCAGGGACACGGTTCGCGGCTTCGTCTTCGGCTCCGTGCTCTCCTTCCTCTCGGAGCGGCTGGGAGAGGAGGCCGCCCGCGCCTGCGACCCGGCCGGCTCCACCTCCCGGGTGGACTTCTTCAGCTACCCGGCCACGGACCTCCTCCAGCTGGTGTGGAACGGGGCCGACCGCCTCGAGGCGCAGCTGGGCGCGCCGGAGCGGGCCTTCTTCGCGCTCGGCCAGCGCGCCGTCGCCAGGCTGCTCGAGTCGGCGCTGGGCAAGACGCTGCTCAAGCTGGCCGCCGGGAGCCCCCGCCGCCTGCTGAGCCAGGTGCCGGCCAGCTACCGCACCACCGTGAGCTACGGCGAGCGCACGGTGGAGTGGCTCGGCGAGCGCAGCTGCCGCATCGTCTACCGCCGCGACCTCTTCCCCCTGGAGTACAACCGCGGCCTGCTGGTGGCGGGACTGGAGACCACCCCGGCCCGGAACCCGCGGGTGGAAGGACGCCGGACCGGCCCGCTCGACCTGGTCTTCGACGTCGCCTGGGACGAGTGACCGGCCCGGCGGCGCCTCAGGCCCGCGGCACCAGCGCCTCGGCCACCTCCTCCAGGTCGGCCAGGCGCGTCACCACCGCCACCCGCTCGGCGCAGGCGGCGTAGCGGGGCATCTCGCTGTCGCCCGAGCCCCAGGCCCAGCGCTCCTCCGGGCAGATCCACACCACCCGGCGGGCCCGCCGGGACAGCTCCTGCAGCACCCAGGCCTCGGGCGGGTGGTAGTTGGTGCGTCCGTCGCCGATGACGATGACCGTGGTGCGCCGGGTGACCGCCCCGGCGAAGTCGCGGTGGAAGGCGCGCAGGGCCCGCCCGTAGTTGGAGTTCCCGGCCAGGCTCACCACCTTGCCGGCGGTGGCGAGGTCGGCCGCCCGCGACACGTCCCGCTCGGCGCGGAAGGCCTCGGTGACCTCGCCCAGGTCGGAGACGAAGACGAAGCTGCGCACCCGCGTGAAGAGCGACTGCAGCGTGTAGAGGAAGAGGAGCATCATCCGCGACACGTGTCGCACCGAGTCGGAGACGTCGCAGAGCACCACCACCTCGGGCCGCTCCGGGCGCCGGTGGCGGAAGGCCAGCCGGGCCGGCACGCCGCCCACCCCCAGGTTGCGCCGCAAGGTGCGGCGCACCGCGAGCGTGCCTCGCCGCCGGGAGCGCTCGCGCTTCACCAGGCGGGCCTTGAGGCGCTCGGCCAGCCGCCGCACCGCCGTCTCGGTTCGCGCGATCTCGTCGCGGGTGAGCGAGGCCAGGCTGCGGGCGGCGAAGGACTCCCGGAGTCGCTCGGCCCGGGCGCGCTGCTCCAGCTCGGCCCAGCGGCGCGCTGCCTGCTCCACCGCGCGCAGCGCCAGGGCCAGGCGCTCCGACACCAGCTCCAGCGCCGGGGGGGAGAGGCCGCGCTCGGCCAGGGCCCGCTCCAGCGCCGCCAGCTCCTCCGACAGCCCCCCGCCCCCGCCGGCGCCCAGCAGGCGGCGGCCATAGAAGCCGAGCTGGGTCGGGCTCCGGAGCGCCGAGAAGTCGATCTCCAGCGCCGCCCCGCGCAGGAGCCGCCCCACCTCGGCGGCGTCGCCGGCCAGCGCGGCCCGGGCGACCGGCGAGAGCTGCCCGGCGAGCTGCCGCAGCGCCGCCGCCACCATGGCCAGGTCGTCGCCGGAGAGGAGGCCCGACTCCTCGAGCGCCCCGACCAGGCTGCGCTCCAGCCCGTCGAGGACCCGCCCCAGGCCGGAGAAATAGAGGTCGAAGACCCGGTCGAAGACCGCCACGTCAGCGGCGCGCTTCACCAGGGTGGAGCGCAGCGCCCCGCGGAAGGCGTCCCGCTCCGCCAGGCCCACCAGGGCGGCGGCGCGGGCGGCGTCGGCCACCTCGGCGGGCGAGACCCGCACGCCGTTCTGGCGCAGCACCCGGGCGAACTCGACGAGGCGGGCCTCCATCCGGTGATTCTAACCCCAGGTGCCCTTGCCTCCGGCCCCCGCCCCTCGCTATTCCAGCCTCTTGCTCCTCGTCTCCCTCGACCGCGTCGACGTCCGCCTGTGGGGCCGGACCCTGCTCCAGGATCTCTCCTTCGCGCTGCGCGAGGGGGAGAGCTGGGCCCTGCTCGGCGGCAACGGAGCCGGCAAGACCACCTTCCTGAAGCTCCTCCGCGGCGAGGTGTGGCCCCACCC
>DASRTO010000163.1:0-2241 GCA_035655915.1 Anaeromyxobacteraceae bacterium | reverse complement strand
GCCGGCGCCCCAGGCGTGGACCCGGCGGGCGCTACCGATCCGACGACCACTCCGCCGAGGCCACCAGCCCCTGCAGCCGCGCCGCCAGCTCCGGCGAGAGGCCGGCCAGCAGGCGCACCTCGCGTCGGGCGGCGCCCAGGTCTCCCAGGGCCGCGTAGGCCAGGCCCAGGTTGAAGTGGGCGTGCGGCTGGGTCCGGACGAGGGCGGCCGCCGGCTCCAGGAGCCGCACCGTGTCGGCGTAGCGCCCCAGGGCGTTCCAGGCGGCGCCCAGGTTGGCGTAGGCCTCCGGGTAGTCCGGGCGCAGGGCGATGGCCCGCTGGAACAGGGCGGCGGCCTCCTGGTAGCGCCCCAGGTCGACGAGGTAGATGCGGCCCAGGTTGTGGTGCGCCTCGGCGTGATCTGGAAACGCCCGGATGGCAGACCGGAACGCCACCTCCGCCTCGCCGGGGCGGCCGAGCTTCGCCAGCGCCACCCCCAGGTTGTTCCAGGCGCGGGCGTTGCCGGGATCGAGCCGGGCCGCCTCCCGGAACTGCTCCACCGCTTCCGGCTCCCGTCCCAGATGCGCCAGCGCCAGGCCCAGGTTGTCGCGCGGCCGGCTTTTGAGCGGCGACTTGGCCACCGCGTCGGACCACAGCGAGAGCTCGCTCCGCCACACCGCGTTCCGCGCCCAGGTGGCGCTCGCCAGCACCACCGCCATCGCCGCCGACGCGCCCAGGGTGAAGGCCGCCGGACGCGAGGGGGCGAGCCGGCGCGCGGCCAGGGCGAGGACGGCGGCCACCGCGGCGAAGAGCCCGGCCGAGGGCAGGTAGACCCGGTGCTCGAAGATGACGTCCACGATGGGGATGACGCTCGACTCCACCGAGAGCGCCAGGAAGAACCAGGCCACGCCGTAGGAGGCGAGGCGGCCGGCCGGATCCGGCGCCGGGCGCAGCCGCCGCGCCAGGCGTCCCCCGTGCAGGAGGGCCGCCGCGGCGGCGACCGCCGCCAGGACTACCGCCCCCCACACGACCCTGGGCTCCAGGAAGGAGCGGTACACCGGATGGTCCCAGTCCAGGTTCTGGCCCACCGGCAGCACCAGCAGCCGAAGGTAGGTGGTGATCGCCGCCAGCTGGGTGGCCAGGTAGTCGAGCCGCGACATCTCGGTCTGCACCCTGGTCGCTTCGCCGACGTCCGAGAGGATCTTCCCAACCGGCTCTTGGAGGCGCAGGAGGTCCAGCGGGATCACGGCCACCGTGGCCAGGACGGGCAGCAGCCAGGCCAGCCGGCGCCGCCAGCTCCCCTCGAAGAACCAGACCTCGTAGAGCGCGATGGCCACCGGCGCGGTGATGGCGATCTCCTTGGTCCGCATCCCCAGAAGCAGGGCCAGGAGGACGGCGGCGTAGCCCGCCGCCCCCCGGGCGCCACCCCCGATGCCGGCGACGCGCCCGAGCCGCCAGCGGGCCCAGAGCAGCACCGAGAGCAGGTAGAAGGTGGTGGCCAGCGAGGCGAACCGCTGCGCCACGTAGGTCACCGCCTGCGTCTGGATGGGGTGGCTCACGAAGAGGAGCGCCGCGGCGGTGGCGACCGCTCCGGACCAGGGGGCGATCGCCGACGCGCGCAGGCGGGGCGTGCGGAAGGTGGTGCGGACCAGCGCCCAGAGCAGGAGCGCGTTCAGGACGTGGACGAGGACGTTCACCACGTGGTAGCCGGTCGGGTCCAGTCCGCCCAGCCGGTAGTTCAGGGCAAAGCTCAGGTTCCCGACGAAGCGGGTGGGATGGTGCCGGTAGCCCTTCCCCTCCGAGACGAAGGCGGAGAGGTCTCGGATCATCCGGTTGTCGACGATGGAGGTGTCGTCGTCGAAGACGAAGGGGACATGGAAGGTGCCGGCGTAGGCGGCGAAGCCCAGGAGCGCCACCGCCACCGGCCCCGCCATCCCGGCGAGCCGCCCGCGCCGCGGCTCCGGCGGGCGCCCGATCCCAGGGGCCACGGCGGCGCTCTTCGCTTCGGGGAACCGCATCGGGCGCCGCAGTCTAGCACGGGGGCGGCCCGCGCCCGGCTCGCCCTGGAACCGCGGCCCGCGGCGCGCTAAGGTGTGCCGCCGCTTCGAGTGCCCGGACCGCTTGTCTGCCGAGACGCATCGCCCGTTCCTCTGGACCGCGGCCGTGGCCGCCGGGGTGGCGTTTCCCCCCGGGGTGGTCCTGGCCTCTGGGAGGACCCTCGCCTGGCGGGACACGGCCCGCCTCTTCGCGCCGCTGCGGGCCC
>DASRTO010000162.1:0-2359 GCA_035655915.1 Anaeromyxobacteraceae bacterium | reverse complement strand
GACCTGGTGGTGTACTCGGGGGCGGACGTGGGGACGACCTTCGGGGTGAGGGCGGCGAAGGCCGACGGCAGTGCGCACCCGCTGCCCGCGCTGACGCTGACCCGCGGGACCAGGCACCTGGCGTTCATGAGCGGAGGGCGGGCGCTGGTGGTGCTCCAGGGGGAGATACGGCACAAGAACCTCTGGCTCGTCGACCTGGACGGCGGCGAGCAGCGCCCGCTGACCGATCTCCCGCCCGACTTCCAGGTGCGCGACTTCGACGTCTCCCCGGACGGGCGGGAGATGGTCCTCGAGCAGGTCCAGGAGCAGTCGGACCTGGTGCTGATCGAGCGGCCGGCGGCCGCCCGCGGGCCGTAGCGCGGGCCCATCCCCCGCCGGGAGGCGACGGGGGCGGGGGGCCGTCAGGACGCCCCCCGCCGGCGCGCCGCCATGCGCCGGGCGCCCATGCGCCGCAGCAGCGGCACGAGCCGCAGCAGCAGGCCGGGGAAGGCCGCCACCAGCCGGGCCAGGCGCCCCGAGGCGGCCGGCACCAGGATCTCCGCCGGGCCCTTGCGGATGGCGCGCAGCACCGCGGCGGCCACCGCCTCGGGCGGGAGCGCCGGGGAGGCGAAGGAGAGCGAGGCCTCGTCGTGCCGCAGCTCCTCCTGGAGCTGGGGAGTCTCCACCGAGTCGGGCGAGACCGCCGTGACCCGGATGCCGCTCCCCGTGAGCTCGGCGCGGAGGGCGAAGGACAGGCCCCGCAGGCCGTGCTTGGTGGCGCAGTAGATCGACTCGAAGGGCATGGGGACCACCCCGCCCAGCGAGGCCAGGTTGACGATGGCCCCCTGGCCCCGGGCCCGCATGGCGGGGATGACCGCCCGGCAGCCCAGGGCGGCGCCGAGGAGGTTGGCCCGCACCTGCTCCTCGATGGCGTCGACGGGCATGGCCTCCAGCGCGCCCACCCCGAGCGTGCTGGCGTTGTTCACCAGGACGTCGAGGCGCCCGCGCGCCTCCAGCACCCGCCGCACCGCCGCCTCCCAGGCCGCCGCATCGCGCACGTCCAGCCGGAGGCGCAGGGCCCGCCCCTCGCCCGGCCCCAGGTCCACGGAGGCCAGGCCGGCCTCGTCGCGGCCGGTGAGCACCACCGCCGCGCCCTCCCGCGCCAGGGCCCGGGCCACCGCGGTGCCGATGCCACCGTAGCCGCCGGTGACCAGCGCCACCCTGCCGTCGAGGTCCTTCATGGTGGCCTCCGCGGTGCCGGTGCGCGTCCCGGCGCCGGGACATGGTAGCGCCCCCGTCCTGGAAACGAAGGGGGCCCGGCCTTCCGGCCGGGCCCCCGGTGAGTGGAGCTGATCGGGATCGAACCGACGACCTCTAGAGTGCGATTCTAGCGCTCTCCCAACTGAGCTACAGCCCCTTACATGGCACAAACCCCCGCCGCGGCGGGGGATGCCTTGTTAACGGTTCACGGTACACAGTGTCAAGCGCCATTCGTTTGACTGCCGCGAGAACGCTTGGTAATTCGGAAGGACCCCATGCCCGCCCTCAAGCAGCTCTCGCCGGCGGAGATCGCCGCCCTGGAGCACGCCTTCGCCTCCGACCCGGCTTCGGACGCCTGGCGCCCGCTGGCCGAGGCCTACCTGGGTCTGGGCCGGTTCATGGAGGCGATGGTGGTCTGCAAGAAGGGGGTCAAGGCCCATCCGGCCGACCCCGCGGCGCGGGTGTTCCTGGCCCGGGTCTACGCCGAGCAGGGCAAGGACCGTAAGGCTCTGGAGGAGGTCCAGGCGGCGCTCCAGGAGCACCCGGCCGACGCCGGGGCCAACCGCCTGGCCGGGGTGCTTTATCTGAAAATCGGCGAGCGCGAGGCGGGCGAGACGGCGTTGCGCCGCGCCGCCGAGGCGGCCCCGGGCGACCCCGAGACCCTGGACGCCCTGAAGAAGTGGGGCGTGACCGTGGCCGCCCCGGCCCCGGCGCCGCAGCTGGCCCGGGCGGCGCGCCCGCTGGCCGAGGGCGTCCCGGTGGCCCCGCGCGTCGGGCCGAGAGCCGCGGTCGCCCCGGCGGGCCGGGCCCCGGCTCCGGCCCCGCAGCCGGCGCGCGCCGCGGCCGCTCCGCGCCCGGCGTCGGGGCGCAACGTGGCCTACGCCCAGGAGCTGGCCGACAAGTACAGCACCCAGGAGTTCCACCTCTCCACCGGCAAGACCGGGGAGATTCCCATCCGCCGCGGCGAGAAGAAGGGGCCGGGCCTCAAGGCCACGCTGCTGCTGGCGGTGGCGCTGGGCGGCGGGCTGGTGGGCTGGTACGCCTACTCCACCTGGAAGAAGCAGCGCGCCGTCAAGATCGACGGCCTGCTCAAGCAGACCCGGGAGATGGTGGAGAAGGA
>DASRTO010000161.1:0-11485 GCA_035655915.1 Anaeromyxobacteraceae bacterium | reverse complement strand
CACCTCGAAGAGCTCGCGGGCCGCGCCCTCCAGCTCCTCGCGGCTGGCGGTGTAGTGCACCAGGGTCGGCCGGGTCAGGAAGAGGGACCCCTTCTGCGAGAGCTGGATGAGGTCCACCGGCGGCACCGCCCCCGAGGCGTTGCCGAAGCTCACCATCAGGCCGCGCGGGCGCAGGCAGTCGAGCGACCCCTGGAAGGTGGACTTTCCCACCGCATCGTACACCACCGGTACGCCCGCCCCCCTGGTGATCTCCTTCACCCGGGCCACGAAGTCCTCGCGGGTGTAGACGATGGGGTGGTCGCAACCGTGGGCGCGGGCGAGCTTCGCCTTCTCGTCCGACCCCACCGTGCCGATGACCGTCGCCCCCAGGGCCTTGAGCCACTGGCAGGCGATGAGCCCCACGCCCCCCGCCGCCGCGTGGACCAGCACCGTCTCGCCGGCCTTCACCGGGTAGGTGCGGCGCGACAGGTACTGCACCGTCAGCCCCTTGAGCATGGCCCCGGCCGCCTGCTGGTCGGAGACGCCGTCGGGGAGCCTCAAGAGCCGGTCGGCCGCCATGACCCTCACCTGGGAATAGCCGCCCGGCGCGCCGCCGGCGTAGGCCACCCGGTCGCCCTTCTTCACGTGGGCGACGCCCTTCCCCACCGCCTCCACCACCCCGGCGCCCTCGACGCCCAGGGGCGACGGCAGCGGCAGCGGGTACAGCCCGGTGCGGTGGTAGGTGTCGATGAAGTTCACGCCGATGGCGGTGTGGCGCAGCCGGACCTGCCCCTCCCCGGGCTCGCCCACCTCGACGTCCTCGAAGCGCAGCACCTCGGGTCCGCCGGTCTGGTGGATTCGGATGGCCTTGGGCATGGAAGCCTCCTGTGTCCGCTGGTTCTAGCACCGCCCGGCCGCCGGCGCGCCTCCCGCAGGGGCCCCGGGGCGCGACCGCCGTCACGCCCGTCCGTGAATAGCCGCCCCGGTCGCCGCGTCAACAACGCATGAGACCCGCCCTCCCCAGGACCCCCAAGGCGCTCCTGCTCGACGACGACCCGGTGGTGCTGCGGCTGCTCGGGCGTTCCCTCTCCGCCCGCGGCGCGGAGGTGCTGGCCGCCGCCGAGGGCGAAGGCGGCCTGGCGCTGCTCCTCGACCGGCTCCTGGACCTCGACGTGCTGGTGATCGACCTGGACCTGCCCGGCCGCGACGCCTGGGCCATGCTGCGCCTCATCCGCCGCGCCGGCGGCGAGGAGGACCTGCGGGTGGTGGTCCTCGCCGACCGCCCCGCCCCCGCCATCCGGACGCGGCTCCTGGCCCTGGGCGCCGACGCAGTGGCCGACCGGGCCCATGGGCCGGAGGAGACGGCGCGGGCGGTGCTGGCCGCCGCCGCCGCCGTCCGCCGCCCGCCGGCCACCGCCGCGGCCGGCCCCGCGGCGCGCCCGCACCGGCGCTGGTGGCGCCCACCGCTCCCGGCCCTCCCAGCCCTGGCGACCGCCCCGGCCGTTCCATCGTATTGACGGCGCGTCGCCGGCGGGTCGGGCCCTTCTGGCAGGACCCGAGCGCGGCCAGGCTGTCTGGCTCGCGATGCACCGCCCCGCGAGCCGGCGGTGCGACCGGTCGGCCGCGCCTCCGGCGCCCCCTCTCGGGGGGAGGCTGCATTGGATCAAGGTCGGGTCACCGATCGATGCCCATCATCGCCGGCAGGACGGAGCGAGCCGTCCGACCCGGCCGTGACGCGGCCACCCCGATCGGGCCTTCCCCGATCGGCACGTTCGCGCACACTCTCGACGAGGGGGGACCACTCATGGGCACGGCAGCCCCGGGCGAGATCGAGGCCCTCGAGCGGCTCAGGGCCGACGAGGCGGCCCTCGACCGCTCGCTCGAAGAGGCGCGTCGCGACGCCGAGGCCACGCTCTCCCAGGCCCGCGCCGAGGCGGCGCGCCTGGCCGCGGCCGCCGCCGAGCGCCTGGAGGATGAGGTGGCGGTGCGCCGCCAGGAGGCGGGCCGGGCCATGGCGGAGATCGAGGCCGGGGTGGGCCGGGAGGTCGCGCGCCGACTCGACGAGCTGCACCGGCGGGCCGCGGCCAACCGGGACCGGGCCGCCGCCGCGGTGGCGGCGCGCCTCCTGGGAGCCGGCGCATGATCGCGCCCATGGCCAAGGTCCAGGTGCTCGGGCCGCGCCGCCTCCTCGGCCAGGCCCTGGCCTTCCTGCAGGCGCAGGGGGCGCTGGAGCTGCGCTCGCCGTCACTGGAGGTGCTGCGTCCCGGGTCGCCGCTGGTGCGACCGGTCCCGGTGCTGCCGGCCGAGGCGGCCGCCGAGCGGGACCTGGTGGCGGCCGCCGAGGCCGCCGAGCAGCTGCTGGCGGCCCTGCCCGAGGTCGCGGCCGCCCCGCCCGGCGCCGGGGCGCTCCCCGACCCGGCCACGCCGGCGTTCGCCGAGGAGGTCGCGGCGCTGGCGGCGGAGCTCCGCGCGCTGGAGGAGCGCCGGGCCGCCCTGGGCGAGGAGCGCCAGGTGGTGGCGCGCTACGGGCGCCTGCTGGTGGCGCTGGCGCCGCTCCGGCCGCGCCTCCCCGCCGACCTCGATCCGGTCGCCCTCGGGCTGGTGGTCCGCCCCGACCTGGAGGCGCTGCGGCTCCTCGAATCGGAGGTAGGGCGCATCGCCGGCGGGCAGCTGGACCTCCAGTCGCGGCCGGTGGACGAGGAGTACCTGGCGGTCCTGCTCACCGTGCCGCGGTCGCGCTCGCGCGAGGTGGGGGCGCTCCTCTTCGAACGGGGGGTCGAGGAGGTGAAACTCCCGCCCCGCTACGCCGGCCAGTCGCTGGCGCAGGCGCTGCGGCTGCTCCTGGCACGGGAGCGCGACATCCCGGCCGAGATGGCGGCCAGCGAGGCGGCAGTGCGGGACCTCTCGGCCCGCATCCGGGAGCCGCTGGCCGCCGCCGCCGCCGAGGCGCGGGACCGGCTGGCGCGCCTCGCGGCCCTGGGGCGCTGCGGCGAGACCGCCCACGCCTTCGTGGCCTGGGGATGGGTCCCGGCGGCCGGCCTTCCGGCGCTCGAGGCCGCCACCGCCGCGGCCTTCGGCGGGCGGGTGGCCGTGGTGCGGATCCCCATCGACCCCGGCGAGATCGACGAGGTCCCGGTGGTGCTCCAGAACCCGTCCTGGCTCCGCCCCTTCGAACGGCTCCTGGCACTGCTCCCCATGCCCCGCTACGGCTCAATCGACCCCACCCCCTGGCTGGCCCTCTTCTTCCCGTTCTTCTTCGGCCTGGTGCTGGGGGACATGGTCTGCGGCGTGCTCGGGCTCGCCGCCGCCACCCTGTGGCGCCGGCGCGGCTGGGGCGGCCAACTGGGGCGGGACCTCTCCCGGGTGGCCCAGGCCTGCTCGGCCTGGGCGCTGCTCTTCGGCGTCCTCTACGGCGAGGCGCTGGGGGCGCTGGGCGAGCGGGCCGGCCTTCGCCCGCTGCTGATCGACCGCCGCACCGCCTTCCACGAGTTCCTGCTGGCGACCCTGGCGGTGGGCGCGCTGCACGTGCTCCTGGGCCTCTCGCTGGGAGTGGTGGAGGCGGCCCGCGGCCGACGCTTCCGCGAGGCCGGCAACCGGGCGGTGCGCCTCGCCATGATGGTGGCCGCCGGGGTGGGTGTCGCCGCCGCCGCCGGAGCGGTGCCGGCCTGGCTGGGGCGGCCGGCCCTGCTCATGCTGGCGGCGCTGGCGGTCGTCTCGGTGGTCCTGGGCGGACTCCTGGCGCCGCTGGAGCTGCTCCTCTCCCTCGGGAACGTCATGTCCTACGCCCGCCTCATGGCCCTGGGCCTCGCCTCGGTGATGCTGGCCGAGGTGGCCAACGCACTCGCCACCGCGGTGAGGCCGCTCGGGGTGGGGCTCATCCTGTCGGTGCTGCTGCACGCGCTCAACTTCACGCTGGGCCTGGTGAGCCCCATCGTGGCGGCGCTGCGCCTCCACTACGTCGAGTTCTTCGAGAAGTTCTACCAGGGCGGCGGCCGGCCGTTCCGGCCCTTCGCCCTGGGCCATTGAGAGGAGGGGACATGGAGAAGGTCTACCTGTCGATCGCGGCCGCCCTCGCGGTCGGCATCTCGGCGCTCGCCACGGCCTGGGTCCAGTCGCGCATCGGCTCGGCCGGGGCCGGGGCGCTCTCGGAGAAGCCGGAGCTGCGGGGCACGGTGATCATGATGCTGGCCATCCCGGAGACCCTGGTGATCCTGGGCTTCGTGGTGGCCCTGCTCATCCTCACCGGCGGAGGGTAGCGTGGGATACCAGGACCTCCTGCGCGCCCTCGAGGAGGAGGTGCGCAGCCAGGCCCGCGCCCTCGGCGAGCGGGCCCGGGGGGAGCGCGAGCGCATCCTGGCCGAGGCGCGGGAGGCCGCGGCGCGAGGCCGGGCGGAGGCGCTGGCGCGGCTCGACGCCGAGCTGGCGGCGGCCCGGGCGCGGGCCGAGGCCCGGGCCGCCCTGGAGGTGGAGCGGACCCTCCTCGCCGAGAAGCGGCGGCTGCTCGAGGCGCTGCGGCGCGAGGTCCTGGCGCAGGTGCCGGCTCGCGCCGGCCCGCACGCGGCGCGCCTCCTGGCCGAGGCCCTGGCCGACGATCCCGGTGGACCGCTGGAGGTCGAGGTGGACCCGGGGCAGGAGGAGGCGGTGCGGGGCCTCCTCGCCCGCGACCACCCCGGCCCGGCGGCGAGGGCGACGGTGCGCGCGGCCGCCGGCGCGCGCGGCGGGGTGGTGGTGCGGGGGGAGCGGGCCACCCTGGACAACTCCCTCCCGGCCCGCCTGGAGAAGGCCTGGCCGGACCTGGAGGGCGAGGTGACGGCGATCCTCTTCGGAGGCGGCGATGGCGCGCTGTGACTTCGCCGCGGGGCGGATCGGCGCCCTGCGGGGCGGGCTGCTCGGGCCGCGCGGCCTCCGCGAGCTGGTCGCCCGCCGGGACCTCCCGGCCCGCCTGGAGTACCTGCGCCAGTCTGCCTACGCCGCGCTGGTGCCCGCCGCCGCGGACGGCGGGAACGGCGCGCTGGCCGGGCTGGAGCGTGGGCTCATCGAGCTTCCCCGCCGCGAATCGCTGCGGCTCCTGCGCGACATCGAGGGGCGGCGGCCGCGCCGCCTCTTCGCGGCCTTCCTGCGCCTCGGCGACGCCGAGAACGTGAAGACCGTGCTGCGCGGCCTGGCCGCGTCCCAGCCGATCGAGCGGCTGCGCGCCCTCACCGCCCCCTCGGTGGGCCTCGACGGGGAGGCGCTGGCGCGCCTCGCCGCCCAGCCCGACCCGGCCGCGGCGGCCCGGCTCCTCGGGGAGCTGGGGAGCCCCTTCGCCCCCGCCGCGACCGAGGCCCTTCCCGGCCTGGGGCACGCCGGCGGGCTGCTCCGGCTCGACGTGGCGGTGGATCGCGCCTTCCTGGCCCTGGGCCTTTCGGCCGCCCGCGTCTCCGGCGAGGACGGGCGCCTCCTGGCGGCCCTGCTCGGCCGCTGGGTCGACGCCCGCAACGCCGCCACCCTGCTCGCCCTCTCGGGCGAGGGCGATCCGCTCGAGTTCTTCCTCGCGGGCGGCGCGCAGCTCGGCGAGCGCCGCTTCCGCCGCCTGGCCCGGCTCGGCCCCGGGGCGCTGCCGCAGGCGCTGCGGGACCTGGCCCCCCCGGCGGCCCTGGGCGATCCCTTCCTCGCCGAGCACCTGCTCGGCGCCGCGCTCCGCCGCGCCACCCGCCGGGCCGCGCGCGCCGCTCCCCTCTCGCTCGCTGTGCCGCTCTCCTTCGCCCTCGACCAGGAGGCCGAGGTGCGGCGGGTGCGGCTGGTGCTCCGCGGCGCTCTCTACGGCCTTCCGGCCGACGACCTGCTCGACCTCAGCGAGGCCTGACCGATGCCCGCCCCCGCGGCCGCCAGCCAGCACCGCCCCACCGGGTTCAAGGTCGCCACCCGGCCCGGCGACGGGATCGGGTTCCGGCTGGCGGGCGCCGAGGTGGAGGAGGTGGCTCCGGGAGAGGAGGCGGCCCGTTTCCGCGCTCTCCTCTCCGAGCCCCAGCTGGGCGTGCTGGCCGTCGAGGGCGAGCTGCTCGCCGCCGTTCCGGAAGCGCTGCTGCGCCGGGCGGCGGCGCGGGGCCTCCCGGTGCTGCTCCCCTTCGCGCTGCCGCGCCGCTACGCCGAGCCGGGGCGGGGCGAGGCCTACGTGGCGGCCCTCATCCGCCGGGCCATCGGCTACCACATCAAGCTCGGGGAGGAGCGGCGATGATCCGGACGGTGCGCGTCGCGGCGGCGGACGCGCCCGGCGGCGCTCCGGCGCACCAGCCGGCGCCCGGACGCCTGGCGCGCGTCGCCGGCCCCACCGTGGCGGTGCGAGGCCTGGGGCCGGTGGCGCTGAACGAGATGGTGCTGGTGGGCGAGGAGCGGCTCCTCGGCGAGGTCATCCGCATCGAGGGCGACCTGTGCACCTTGCAGGTCTACGAGGACACCACCGGCCTCACCCTGGGCGAGCCGGCCCGGGCCACCGGCGGCCCGCTCCAGGCCGAGCTGGGCCCCGGCCTGCTCGGGCAGATCTACGACGGCCTGCAGCGCCCGCTGCCGGCCCTGGCCGCCCGGAGCGGCGACTTCATCGGCCGCGGCCTGACCCTGCCGGCGCTCGACCGCGAGCGCCGCTTCGGGTTCGAGCCGGCGGTGCGCCCGGGCGACGAGGTCCGCCCCGGCTCGGTCCTCGGGACCGCCGCCGGGCGGGAGCGGCGCGAGCCGGTGCTGTGCCCGCCCGACGCCGCCGGCCGCGTCGCCGAGGTGCGCCCGGGTCCGGCGACGGTGGAGGAGCCGGTGGTCCGGCTCGAGGGGGGGCGGGAGCTGTGCCTCATGCACCGCTGGCCGGTGCGCCGACCCAGGCCGGTGCGGCGGCGGCTCGCTCCCGACGTCCCCTTCCTCACCGGCCAGCGGGTGCTCGACTGCTTCTTCCCGGTGGCCGCCGGCGGGACCGCCGTCGTCCCGGGCGGCTTCGGCACCGGCAAGACGGTGCTGGAGCAGTCGCTCGCCAAGTTCGCCGCCGCCGACGTCATCGTCTACGTGGGCTGCGGCGAGCGGGGCAACGAGATGGCGGAGGTGCTCGACGAGTTCCCGCGCCTGGCCGACCCGCGCACTGGCCGTCCCCTCGTGGAGCGGACCGTGCTGGTGGTGAATACCTCCAACATGCCGGTGGCCGCCCGCGAGGCCTCCATCTACACCGGCGCCACCCTGGCCGAGTACTTCCGCGACTGCTCGCTGCAG
Organism: Anaeromyxobacteraceae bacterium; assembly: GCA_035655915.1. Lineage (GTDB taxonomy): Bacteria > Myxococcota > Myxococcia > Myxococcales > Anaeromyxobacteraceae > DASTPH01. The sequence continues at coordinate 4,279 of DASRTO010000161.1, read as the reverse complement.
GTGGCCCTGATGATCGACTCCACCTCCCGCTGGGCCGAGGCGCTGCGGGAGATCGCGAGCCGCCTCGAGGAGATGCCCGGCGAGGAGGGCTATCCCACCACCCTCGCCACCCGGCTGGCCCAGTTCTACGAGCGGGCCGGCCGGGCCGAGCCGCTCTCCGGCCTCGGCGAGGGGGCGGTCACGGTGGTGGGCGCCATCTCGCCCCCGGGCGGCGACTTCTCCGAGCCGGTGACACAGGCCTCGCTGCGGGCCTCGGGGACGCTGTGGGCCCTCTCGGCCGACCTGGCCCACCGGCGCCACTTCCCGGCGGTGGACTGGGGCCTCTCCTACACCCTCGACGCGCCGCGCCTGGAGGCCTGGTTTCAGCGCGAGGCCGGGGCGGAGTGGGGGGCGCTGCGCGACGAGGCCATGCGGCTCCTGCAACAGGAGCGGGAGCTGCAGGAGATCGCCCAGCTGGTGGGGCTGGAGGCGCTGCAGGACGCCGAGCGGGTGGTCATCGAGGCGGCGCGCCTCCTGCGGGAGGGGTTCCTGCGGCAGAGCGCCTACCTTCCCTCCGACGCCGCCTCGCCGCCCTCGAAGACCCTGTGCATGCTGCGCCTCTTCCTCCACTTCCATCGCCGGGCCGCCGAGTCGGTCCGCGCCGGCGTGGCGCTCCGCTCGATCCTGGCCGCCGGCCTGGACGAGCGGCTGCTCCGGCTCCAGGAGGTCCCCCCCGCCGAGGCGGCGGCGGCGGCGGATCGGCTGCGGGGAGAGGTGGACGAGGCGCTCTCCCGCCTCCGGGCGGAGTGACCATGGACCTCCTCGGCCGTCGACTCCGCACCGTCACCGGCCTCGCCGGGCCGCTCCTGTTCCTGGAGGGCGCCCGCCGCGCCCGCCTGGGCGAGATGGTGCGCATCCGGCTCGATGGAGCGCCGGAGCGGCGCGGCCAGGTCATCGCCGTGGACGAGGCCCGCGCGGTGGTGCAGGTGCTCGAGGAGACGGGCGGCCTCAGCCCGGCCCGGGCCGAGGTGGAGCTCACCGGGCGGGTGGCCTCGCTGGGCGTGTCGCGGGCCATGCTCGGGCGCACCTTCGACGGCAACGGGGCCCCCGCCGACGGGCTGCCGGCCCCGCTCGGCGAGGCGGTGGTCCCGGTCCACGGCCTGGCCATGAACGTCACCCGGCGCGAGAAGCCCTCCGAGTTCATCGAGACCGGCATTTCCGCCATCGACGGCATGAACACCCTGGTCCGCGGGCAGAAGCTACCCATCTTCACCTGCGCCGGCCTGCCGGCGGCCCGCCTGGCCGCCCAGATCGTGCGCCAGGCCCGGGTGCGCGGCGGAGAGCCCTTCTGCGTGGTCTTCGCCGCCATCGGCGCCCCCTTCCGCGAGGCCGACGAGTACCTGCGCTCCTTCGCCGAGTCGGGGAGCCTCGACCGCACCGTGGTCTTCATGAACCGGGCCGACGACCCGCCCATCGAGCGCCTGCTCACGCCGCGCTGCGCCCTGACCGCCGCCGAGCACCTGGCCTTCGCCTGCGGGATGCACGTGCTAGTGGTGCTCACCGACATGGTGAACTACTGCGAGGCGCTCCGCGAGGTGGCGCTGGCGCGCCAGGAGATCCCCGGCCGCCGCGGCTACCCCGGCACCATGTACACCGACCTCGCCACCATCTACGAGCGGGCCGGCGCGATCGCCGGCAGGCCGGGCTCGGTGACCCAGCTGCCGGTGCTCACCATGCCCGACGACGACCCGACCCACCCCATCCCCGACCTCTCCGGCTACATCACCGAGGGGCAGGTGGTGCTGTCGCGCGACCTGGACCGCAAGGGGGTCTTCCCGCCGGTGGACGTGCTCCCCTCGCTGTCGCGCCTCATGAACGCCGGCATCGGCGAGGGGCGCACCCGCGAGGACCACCGGGCGGTGGCCGATCAGCTCTACGCCTTCTACGCCCGCGGCTGCGACGTGCGGCGCATGGCCGCCATCGTGGGGGCGCAGAACCTGGGCGAGGACGAGCGGCGCTTCCTGGACTTCGCCGACCGCTTCGAGCGGCAGCTGGTGCACCAGGGCGGCGCGCGCCGCACGCTGGAGGAGACCCTGGACCAGGGCTGGAAGCTCCTGGCCGGCTTCCCGCGCCAGACGCTGACGCGGGTCAAGGCGGCCCTGTTGTCGAAGTACCTGCCGGAAGGAGGCGAGGCGCATGGCCCGGGCCCCGACGACGCGCATGGGACTGCTCGACGCGAGGGCGCACCTGCGCACGGCCCGGAAGGGGGCGCGGCTCCTCCGCGGCAAGCGTGAGGTGCTGGCCAGCGAGTTCTTCCGGCTCATGCGGGAGGTGGTGGCCGGCCGGGCGCGGCTCGACGAGTCGCTGCGCCAGGCCGGGCGAGCCCTCACCATGGCGCGGGCGCTCTCGGGGGAGGCGGCCCTGGAGTCCCTGGCCCTGGCCTCGGCCCGCCGGATCCCGGTGGAGGTGGGGCACCGGCGGGTGTGGGGGGTCCCGGTGCCGCGGGTCTCCGGCCCGCGGCTGGTGCGCGCCGCCGACGCGCGCGGCGCTTCGCCCTCGAGCTGGGGCCTGGGCGGGGCGGAGACCGCCCGGCGCCACGAGGAGGCGCTGGAGATGCTCCTCGACATCGCCTCGCGCGAGCTCCACCTGCAGCGGCTGGGGTCGGAGATCCAGGCGACCGGCCGGCGCATCAACGCCCTGGAGCAGCTCGTCATCCCGCGCCTCGCCGGGGAGGCCTCTCGCGTCGAGCAGGCGCTGGAGGAGCGCGCCCGCGAGGACGCGGTGCGGCTGAAGCGCTTCCGCGGCCGGAGGGGCTAGGATCCAGCCCCTCACCACCGGCGCAGGTCCTGGACCCGCTCCGCCGGCGACTGGCCTTCCAGGGTCTTGCGCCCCACCAGCCTGACCTCCAAGTTCACGCCCAGCTCCGAGGCCAGGCTCCGCCTCAGCGTCTCCCGGAACTCGACCTCCCGCCGCATCTCGTCGAAGAAGCCGGACTGCGACACGGCGACCAGCACGGTCGCCTCGTCCAGGGCGCGCTTGCGCTCCAGCACGATCCGGTAGAGCGGCTCGACGCCCTGGACCTCGCGCAGCACCGCCTCCACCTGGGAGGGGAAGACGTTGACGCTCCGGATCACCAGCATGTCGTCGGAGCGCCCCTCGATCCGGCGCATCCGCACCGAGGTCCGCCCGCAGGGGCAGGGTCCGGGGATGAGCGCGGTGAGGTCGCGGGTACGGTAGCGGATGAGAGGGAAGGCCTCCTTGGTGAGGGTGGTGAGGACCAGCTCCCCCGGCTGGCCCGGCGGGACCGGGGCGAGCGTGAGCGGATCGACCACCTCCACCAGGAAGTGATCCTCGGCGATGTGCAGGCCCCGGCGCTCCAGGCACTCGCCGGCGATGCCCGGCCCCATCACCTCGCTCAGGCTGTAGCTGTCGGTGACGGTGACGTTGAGGCCCTCCTGGATGCGCGTGCGCATCGCCTCCGACCAGGGCTCGCCGCCCACCAGCGCCCGCCGCAGCGACAGGGCGTTGGGGTTCACCCCCGCCTCGACCACCGCCTCGGCCAGGTGGACGGCGTAGCTGGGAGTGCTCACCAGGGCGGTGGTCTTGTAGTCCTGCATGATCTTGATCTGGCGCCTGGTATTGCCGCTGGAGCTGGGGATGACGGAGGCGCCGAGGCGCTCGGCACCGTAGTGGACGCCGAAGGCGCCGGGGAACAACCCGTAGTCGAAGGTGATCTGGACGACGTCGTCCTTGGTCACCCCCCCGGCGACCAGCAGCCGCGCCATCAGGTTCGACCAGGTCTTGATGTCGTTGCGGGTGTACCCCATGACCACCGCGGCGGTGCCGGTCCCTCCCGAGGCGTGGAGGCGCACCACGTCCCGCAGCGGAACCGCGAACAGGCCGTAGGGGTAACTCTCCCGCAGGTCGGCCTTGACGGTGAACGGCAAGCGACGCAGGTCTTCGGTGGAGCGGAGCTCGTCCGGATCGAACCCGGCTTCGTCGAAGCGCTTGCGGTAGAACGGGACGCTGCGGTGGACGCGGAAGAGCGTCGCCTCCAGTCGCTCCAGCTGGACCTGCTCCAGCTCCTCCCGCTCCATGCACTCCGCGTCCGGCTGCCAGCAGGCTGGACGATCCCCGTTCATGTCGGCCGCCCCTCCGTTTCCACGTCCCTGCCCAGGTAGGCGCGCTGCACGTCGCGATTGGAGAGCAGCTCCTCCGACGTCCCCTGCAGCACGATGCGTCCGGTCTCCAGCACGTAGCCGCGGTCGGCGATGCGCAAGGCGCTGCGGGCGTTCTGCTC
>DASRTO010000160.1:0-4842 GCA_035655915.1 Anaeromyxobacteraceae bacterium | reverse complement strand
GAGGCCGAGGGGTAGGGCCCCGGGGCGGCTCGGGCGGCGCGGGAGGGCCACGTGGCGAAGCGCATCGGCATCCTCACCGGCGGCGGGGACGTCCCCGGCCTCAACTCGGTCATCAAGAGCGTCACCTGGCGCGGCATCGAGAACGGCCTCGCGGTGCTGGGCATCCGCCGCGGCTGGGAGGGGCTCACCCACGTGAACCTCGACGACCCGCAGAGCCGGGCCCGCTACCTCCAGCCGCTCACCCGCGACAACACCCGCACCATCGACCGCAGCGGCGGCACCGTGCTCCACACCAGCCGGGTCAGCCCCTCGAGGATACGGGACCTGCCGCCCCACCTCGCCGGGCGCGACTTCCCGGTGACGCGGCTGGAGCGGGACGGCGCGGTGGTCGAGTACCGCGATCTGGGCGGTCAGGTGCGGCGCAACCTCGAGGCGCTGGGCGTGGAGCAGCTGGTGGTCATCGGCGGCGACGGCACGCTGGCCTTCGCCTCGGAGCTGGCGGGCACCGGCTTCGGGGTGGTGGCCATCCCCAAGACCATGGACAACGACGTGCGCGGCACCGAGTACTGCGTGGGGTTCTCCACCGCCATCACCCGCGCCATGGCCGCCATCGAGCGCCAGCGCACCACGGTGGGCTCGCACGAGCGCGTCGGCGTCTTCCGGGTCTTCGGCCGCGACTCCGGCTTCACCGCGCTCTACACCGCCCTGGTCACCTCCAACCGCTGCGTCATCCCCGAGTACCCGGTGGACCTCGGGCGGCTCATCGACCTCCTCATGGAGGAGAAGCGGCAGAACCCCAGCAACTACGTGCTGGTGGTGCTCAGCGAAGGGGCCCGCTGGCACGGCTACGCGCCCGCCGAGTACGGCCCGCCGGACGAGCACGGCCGCCGCAGGAAGGTGAACGTGGGCGAGGCCCTCTCCGACGAGATCAAGCGCCGGACCGGCGAGGAGACCATCGTCTCCGACCTCACCTACGACCTGCGCTCCGGCGAGCCGGACTTCATCGACAAGCTGGTGGCCCAGACCTACGGCACCATGGCCCTGGACGCGCTGCTGGGGGGGCGGAGCGGGCTCATGTCGGCCATGGTGAACGGCTGCTACCAGCTGGTGCCCATCCCCGACCCGGCCCTGGGACCGCGCACGGTGGACGTGGAGAGCCTGTACAACACCGAGCGCTACCGGCCGCTCTACGGCGACAAGCGCGGGTTGCCGGTGTTCCTGACGCGGTGGTAGCCGGCCATCAGGCCCGCCTGTGGTGCTTGCCGCCGCCGGCCAGCACCAGGCGCCGCGCCAGCTCGTGCCCCACGTGCGCCAGCGCCTCGGCGTCGATGTCCCGCTCGCAGGCCGGGAACAGCTCCCGCTCCTCCCAGCGCACGTGGCGCTCCAGCAGATCGGCGAAGGCGGCCAGGGCGGCGCGCATCTCCGGGGGCTTGGCGGCGCGGGCGGCCTCGAGGAGCCGGGCCAGCTCGGCGTGCTCCTGGCGGAGACGCCGCATGTCCCCCTGGGAGAGGTACTTGCCGAGGCACTCCTCCTCGGCCCGGGTGTGGTTCCGGAGGACCGCGTCCTCGTAGCGGCGCGCCAGCGAGAGCAGGCCGGGGAGGTCCTTGGGAGCCCCGGCCGACTCGGCGTGGCCGGCCAGGCTCTTCTTGATCTGGAACGCCACCAGCAACGCCTGGTGGTGCTCGCTGGAGAGGGGCTTCAGCTCCCGGCTGCGCTTCAGGGCCACGCCCCGAATGTGGCGCAGCGGGCCCCCGATGGCAAGCGCCACGGTGAGGCGCCGCGGCGAGGCGGGCGGCGGAGCCCCCGGCTCCGTTTCGTCCTTGACGCTCTGCGTCGAAGCGACTAATTGTTCTCGAACCTCGGCTGATTCCCGAATCAACAGGAGCCCGTCATGGCGCGAAACGGCACTCCCCCCGGACGCCGGGCGGCCATCGTGGCCGGCCTGCGCACGCCCTTCCTCAAGTCGGGCGGCGACTTCAAGGACCTGTCGGCGGTGGAGCTCGGCGCCCTGGTGGTGAACGAGCTGGTGGCCCGCAGCGGCATCCCGCCGCGGGAGTTCGACGCGGTGATCTTCGGCCAGGTGGTGCCCTCCACCCTGGTCTCCCTCATCGGGCGCGAGGTGGCGCTGCGCACCCAGCTACCGCGCGGCGTGCAGGCCTACACGGTGGCGCGCGCCTGCGCCACCTCCATCCAGGCAGCGACCGACGCCGCCGACCAGATCGCCCTGGGCCACGCCGACGTGGTGGTGGCCGGCGGCGCCGAGTCGCTCTCCGACGCCCCCATCTTCGCCTCGCGCCACCTGGCACAGGCGCTGGTGAACGCCTCGCGGGCGAAGTCCCTCCCCGACAAGCTGAAGGCCTTCGCCGGGCTGGGCTGGAAGGACCTCTCCCCGGTGCCGCCCGCGCTCACCGAGCCCACCACCGGGCTCAGCATGGGGCAGAGCGCCGAGAAGATGGCGCAGCAGAACGGCATCTCCCGCGCCGCTCAGGACGAGGTGGCCTGGAAGAGCCACCGCCGCGCCGCCGACGCCTGGGCCTCGGGCAAGCTCGAGGACGAGGTGATGCACGTACCGGTGCCGCCGCAGTTCGACCGGGTGGCCGGCAAGGACAACATCGTCCGCGCCGACACCACCCTCGACGCCCTGGCGGCGCTGCCGCCGGTCTTCGACAGGACGTGGGGCACCATCACCGCCGGCAACGCCTCACCCATCACCGACGGCGCGGCGGCGCTCGTCCTCGTGGCCGAGGAGAAGGCCAAGGCCATGGGGCTCCGGCCCCTCGCCTACCTCCGCTCCTACGCCTACGCCGCCCTCGACCCCCGCGACCAGCTCTTGCAGGGCCCGGCCTACGCCGCGCCCATCGCCCTCGACCGCGCCGGCCTGCGCCTCGCCGACATGGACCTGGTGGACATGCACGAGGCCTTCGCGGCCCAGGTGCTCTCCAACCTGCAGGCCTTCGCCTCCCGGGCCTTCGCCGAGGAGAAGCTCTCGCGCCAGGAGCCGCTGGGGGAGGTGGACCCGGAGCGCCTCAACGTCAATGGGGGCTCCATCGCCCTGGGCCACCCCTTCGCCGCCACCGGCGCCCGCATGCTGCACCAGGTGGCGCGGGAGATGTCGCGCCGCAAGGCGGCCCACGCCCTCCTCACCCTGTGCGCCGCCGGCGCCCTGGGAGCGGCGGTGGTGCTCGACGGACCGGAGGCCTGACCATGATGCCCGCGACCGCGAGGGAGAACCAGGCGAGGAACTTCCGGGTGGAGGTGGCCGACGGCATCGCCACCGTGCTCATCGACGAGCCAGGCGAGCCGGTGAATACCCTCTCGCCCGAGGTGGGGGAGGAGTTCGACCGGATCCTCACCGGGCTCGGCAAGGACCCGTCGGTCAAGGCGCTGGTGTTCGGGAGCGGCAAGAAGGACGGCTTCATCGCCGGCGCCAAGATCGAGATGCTGCAGGCGGTGAAGAGCGCCGCCGAGGCCGAGGCGCTGGCCCGCGCCGGCCAGGCCGGGTTCGACCGGCTGGAGCGCTTCCCCAAGCCGGTGGTGGCCGCCATCCACGGGGCCTGCCTGGGCGGCGGCCTGGAGTGGGCCATGGCCTGCCACTACCGGATCTGCTCCGACGACCCGCGCACCCAGCTCGGCCAGCCCGAGGTGCAGCTGGGGCTCATCCCCGGCGGCGGCGGCACCCAGCGGCTGCCCCGCCTCACGGGGATCGCCACCGCGCTGGACCTCATCCTCACCGGGAAGAGCCTCCGCCCGAGGAAGGCCCTGGCCGTCGGCCTGGTGGACGAGGTGGCGCCCGCGCCCATCCTGCTCCAGGCGGCCCGGAAGCGGGCCGCCGAGCTCGCCAGCGGCGCGCTCCAGCGCCGGCGGCCGCCGGGGCTCCTGCAGCTCGGCGCCCAGGGCCTGGCCGGCGTGCAGCGGCTGGCGCTGGAGGAGAACTTCCTCGGCCGCGAGGTCCTGTTCCGGCAGGCGCGGCAGCAGCTCATGGCCAGGACGCACGGGCACTACCCGGCGCCGGAGAAGGCCCTGGAGGCGGTGAAGCACGGCTACGACAAGGGCGTCCCGGCCGGCCTGGAGCGCGAGGCCAAGCTCTTCGGTGAGCTGGCCATGTCGGACGTGGCGCGGCGGCTCATGGAGATCTTCTTCGCCCAGACCGCCCTGAAGAAGGACAACGGCACCCCCGACGCCTCGGTGAAGCCGCGGCCGGTGGCCTCGGTGGGGGTGCTGGGCGGCGGGCTCATGGGCTCGGGCATCGCCTACGTCACCGTCAACGCCGGCATCCCGGTGCGGCTGCGGGAGAAGGACGACGCGGGGGTGGGGCGCGCCTTCGGCGGGGTGCGGCAGGTGCTGGACGAGCGCGTGAAGAAGAAGCAGATCGACCGGCCGGAGCGCGGCGAGAAGATGCGCCTCCTCACCGCCGGCACCGGCTGGGAGGGGTTCGAGCGGGTGGACCTCCTGGTGGAGGCGGTCTTCGAGGACCTGGCCCTGAAGCAGGAGATGGTGAAGGCCTTCGAGGCGGTGAACCCGCGGGGGATCTTCGCCTCCAACACCTCCTCCATCCCCATCGCCCGCATCGGGGAGGCCTCGCGGCGCCCCGAGGGCGTGCTGGGGATGCACTACTTCTCGCCGGTCCACAAGATGCCGCTCCTGGAGGTCATCGTCACCGAGAAGACGGCCCACGAGGTCACCGCCACCGCGGTGGCGCTCGGCAAGAAGCAGGGCAAGACCGTCATCGTGGTGCGCGACGGCCCCGGCTTCTACACCAGCCGCATCCTGGCGCCGTACATGAACGAGGCGGCCCAGCTCCTGGTGGAGGGGGCGGCCATCGAGGAGATCGACCGCGCCCTC
>DASRTO010000159.1:0-3139 GCA_035655915.1 Anaeromyxobacteraceae bacterium | reverse complement strand
CGCACCTTCGCCATGCGCATCTGGCTCAAGCCAGACCGCATGGCGGCCCTGAACGTCAGCCCGGCGCAGCTGCGCCAGGCCCTGGCGGCCAACAACTACCTGGCGGCGGTGGGGCAGACCAAGGGTTCGCTGGTGCAGGTGAACCTCACCGCCAACACCGACCTGCGATCGGTGAAGGAGTTCCAGCAGCTGGTGATCCGGGAGCGCGGGGGGGCCATGGTGCGCCTGGGCGACGTGGCCGACGTGGTGCTGGGCGCCGAGGACTACGACACCGCCGTCAACTTCAGCGGGCAGACGGCGGTGTTCATCGGGGTGTGGGCCCTTCCCAACGCCAACGCCCTCGACGTGATCAAGCGCGTCCGCACCGAGATGAGCTCGCTGCAGACGGAGCTCCCGGAGCAGCTCAAGGCCGGGGTGGCCTTCGACGCCACCACCTACATCCGTAACGCCATCGACGAGGTGGTCCAGACCCTGGCCGAGACGCTCCTCATCGTGGTGGTGGTGATCTTCCTCTTCCTGGGCTCGCTGCGCTCGGTGCTGGTGCCGGTGGTGGCCATCCCGGTCTCGCTGGTGGGAGCGGTCTTCCTGATGCAGGTCTTCGGGTTCACCGTGAACCTGCTCACCCTGCTGGCCATCGTGCTCTCGGTGGGCTTGGTGGTGGACGACGCCATCGTGGTGGTGGAGAACGTGGAGCGCCACCGCCGCGAGGGCAGGCCGCCGCTCGAGGCGGCCCTCACCGGGGCCCGCGAGCTGGTCGGCCCCATCATCGCCATGACCATCACCCTGGCGGCGGTCTACGCCCCCATCGCCTTCCAGGGCGGCCTCACCGGCTCCCTGTTCCGCGAGTTCGCCCTCACCCTGGCCGGCGCGGTGACCATCTCCGGGGTGGTGGCCCTCACCCTCTCGCCGGTGATGTCGTCGGCGCTGCTGCGCCGCAGCGGCGAGGAGCGGGGACTGCCGCGGCTGGTCAACCGCGCCTTCGAGCGCCTCCGGGCCACCTACGCCCGCCACCTGGGTCTGGCCCTGGAGACCCGCGGCCCCATCTACCTGGCCTGGGTGGCGGTGAGCCTCCTGGCCCTGGGCATGTTCGTCATGTCGCCGAAGGAGCTGGCCCCGCCCGAGGACCAGGGGGTCATCTTCGGCGTGGTCAACACGCCGTCCAACTCGACGCTGGACCAGGTCACCCCCTCCACCCGGGCCATCAACTCGGCGGTGATGTCGATCCCCGAGTCCGCCTACACCTTCCAGGTCACCTTCCCCAACGGCGGCTTCTGGGGCGTGGTCATGAAGCCCTGGACCGAGCGCCGGCGCTCGGTGTTCCAGGTCCTCCCCGAGGCGCAGGCCAAGGTGTCGGTCATCCCCGGCGTCCAGACCTTCCCGGTGCTGCCCCCGGCGCTCCCCGGCGGCGGCAGCTTCCCGGTGGAGCTCGTCATCGCCTCCACCGCCGAGGCCTCGGAGATCCTGGGCTTCGCCCAGCAACTGCAGGCCAAGGCCGCCCAGAGCGGCTTCTTCGCCTTCCCGCCGCTCATCGACGTCAAGATCGACCAGCCCGAGTCGGAGATCGAGCTCGACCGCGACAAGGTGGCCGAGCTGGGGCTGAACCTCCAGTCGGTGGGGCAGGACCTCTCCGCCGCCGTGGGCGGCAACTTCGTCAACCGTTTCAGCGTGGCCGGGCGGAGCTACAAGGTCATCCCCCAGATCCTGCGCACCGGGCGGCTCAACCCGGAGCAGCTCAAGGACATCTACGTCACCGGCCCCGGGGGGCGGCTGGTCTCCCTGGGCACCGTGGCCACGCTGCGCGACCGCGTCGCCCCCCGCTCCCTCAACCGGTTCCAGCAGCTCAACGCCGTGAAGCTGTCCGGCGTGGCCATCCGCCCGCTCGACGAAGCGCTCCGCTACCTGGAGGACGAGGCGGCCCGCATCCTGCCCAAGGGCTACGTGGTCGACTACACCGGCGAGTCGCGCCAGCTCCGGACCGAGGGCAACAAATTCCTGCCGGCCTTCCTCCTCGCCATCGTCCTCATCTTCCTGGTGCTGGCGGCGCAGTTCAACAGCTTCCGCGACCCCTTCGTCATCCTGGCCGGCTCGGTGCCGCTGGGCATGTTCGGCGCCCTCACCCTCACCTTCCTCAAGATGCCGAACCCCAGCATGCACTTCTGGACCGACGGCTGGACCACCACGTTGAACGTCTACTCCCAGGTGGGCCTGGTGACGCTGGTGGGCCTGGTGGCCAAGAACGGCATCCTCATCGTCGAGTTCGCCAACAAGCTCCAGGAACAGGGCCGCTCCAAGCTCGACGCGGTGAAGGCGGCTGCGGTGACCCGACTCCGCCCCATCCTCATGACCAGCGTGGCCACCGTCTTCGGCCACCTGCCGCTGACGCTGGTCACCGGGCCCGGGGCGGCGGCCCGCAACAGCATCGGCCTGGTGCTGGTGGCCGGCCTGGCCATCAGCACGGCCTTCACCTTGTTCTTCGTGCCGGCCATCTACCTCCTCATCGCGCGCGACCGTCACGCCGTGGCGCTGGCGGAGGAGGCGGCCCGGGACGCCGCCTGACGGCGGCGGTCGCCCCGTGGAGCCCCGGCGGGGGACGAGCCCCCGCCCTACGGGCCCTTGCGGCCCGCCGGCGGCAGCGCCGCCGGATCCACGCGCTCGGGCGCGACCAGACGGCGGCGATCAGCCGCGTCGAGCCCAGGCGGGGGACGAGCCCCCGTCCTACGGCTCGGCGCACTTCACGATGGGAGTGACGTCGCGCTGTCCCCGGCGGGGTCGCCAGCCGGCGCCACCCTTTGGGCTCAAATCTTCCCGGCCGTCCCGATCGGAGCGATACCCCTCCGGTATGCTTGATCCAGATCAAGCGAGGTGGAAGCGTCCCACTGTCCGCGCCCAAAGGAGGCCGCCCATGAGGCACGCCACGCTCGCAGCAGCTTTGGTCCTGTCGCTCGCGCTGCCCGCAGGATCCCAGGCCAAGACGCTGCGCATCGGCATCGATCGCTCCGGGACCGTCCCGGTGCCGTGCGCCAACGATCCCCATTGTCACAACCGGTGGAGCCCGGCCATCCCGCCCGCGGCCTGGGCCAATCCGGGCGACACGGTGATCTTCGAGACGCGCGACGCCTTCGACAACCCGTTCAACCGC
>DASRTO010000158.1:0-5450 GCA_035655915.1 Anaeromyxobacteraceae bacterium | reverse complement strand
CCAGCCAGGCGCCGCCACAGGTCGGCGGCCGCGGCCGCCTCGCCGCGCCGCCGCAGGTGGTCGGCCAGCCGCTCCAGGCCGCCGGGGCACTCGGCCAGGGCCCGGGCCAGCTGGTCCTCCCGCGCCAGCGCCTCGCGGCGGGCCGAGAGATCCAGGAGCAGCTCCCGCGCCTGGCAGTCCCCGGGCGCCGCCTCGAGGAGCTGCTCCGCGCCCTCGGGGAAGCCGCGGGCGGCGAGGAAGCGGGCCCGCTCCACCAGGGCCCGGGGGCGGGTGGCGGCCGGCTCGGAGAGGCCGGCCAGGGCCACCTCCAGGTCGTCGAGCCGGTCTCCGGCCCGGAGCAGCTCGGCCAGGCGCAGGCGGGTGGTGGCGTCGCCGGGGTCCCGGCGCAGCGCCTCCACGAAGGACGACTCGGCCCGGGTGCGCGCCACCCGCTCGGCCAGGGTGGGGTCGCCCTGCTGCGCCTCGCCCCGCGCCGCCAGGAGCGGGGGCGCCGTCGGCAGGACCGCCGCCGCCTCGGCCAGCAGCGCCTTGGCCGCCTCACGGTCGTTCTCCATCCGATCGCGCGCCGCCACCAGGCGCGCCAGCGCCGGCCCCGCCTCGGGCTCCAGGGCCCGGGCCAGGGCTCGGACGTCCCAGGCCGGCGCCGGACCGGGCCCAGCCCGCGCCGGAGCCGACGGGCCGGGCGCGGCCGGCGCGCTCTCCGCGTCCGAGGGGGCGCCGTCGGCGCGGGCGAAAGAGACCGCCACCGTGGGCCGGCCCGAGCCGCGGGCCAGCTTGACCAGCAGGCGGTGCGTGCCGGCCGGAAGCGCCAGGGGCACCACCCAGGCCGCGGCGGGATAGCCGACGAAGGCGCGCCGCTCGGCGATGGGCTCGCCGTCGATCCAGGCCCGTACGGACGCGCCCGATCCCAGCCCGACGAGGTAGGGCCCGCCGCGCGAGAGGCGGACGTCGGCGGCGAGGTACCAGATGTCGGCCCCGGGGGGCTCCCCCTCCAGCGCCGCGACGCCGTCGGGGGCGACCAGGGTCCGCGCCTCCAGCGCCGCCCCGGCGGTCCCCTCGACCCGCGCCGGCAGCGCGCCGCCTTCCGGAGGAAAGGGTCGATCCAGCTCGAGGCCGGCCAGCGCGCCGAACGGGCCGAGGAGCGTCCAGCGCTGGACGGCGCCGTTCTGGGCCCGGAGCAGGGCCCCCCGCTCCAGGTCGCCGCGGGCCTCGGCCGCCAGCGCGCGGGCGACGCGGGCCCGGAAGGCCGCGAAGCCGGCGAGCCGCCCCGTATCCAGCAGGCCGCCCAGCTCGCGCTCCACCAGGCCGGCCAGCGCCGGCGAGCGCCCGGCCAGGTCGGCGAGGCGCCGGGCCGCCACCGGCGCCAGCGGGTGGCCGGGCGCGCCGGCCAGCAGGGCCAGGAGGTGCCCGGCCTCGGCCTCGTCGTCGAGCTGGCGCCGGGCCGTGAGGGACGCGCCCAGGCGGGCCCAGGGATCGCGGCCGTCGCGCTCCACCGCCGCCGCGAAGCGTGTCGCGGCCGAGGCGGCGTCGCCGCGGTGGAGCCAGTCGTGGAAGCCGGCGGCGGCGAGTGCCGAGGCCGGCGCCCCTGCCGAGCCGGCCCGCGCCGCGCCGCGCTCGAGCGGCGAACCGGTGGTGGCGCAGGCGGCCAGGAGCGAGACCAGCGTTGCCGCGGCGGCAGGACGGAGGCGCCGGCTCACGGCGCGCCTCCCGGCGGGGGGCCGGCGCCGGAAGCGGACGCCGCCGGGCCGGCGGCCGGGGCCACCCGCACGGTCCGGGCCATGGCCCGATCGATGCGGGAGAGGAAGTCGCGGAAGGCCGGGTAGTCGGCCACCGGCACCAGGCTCTGGCGGAAGGCCACCCGCCCCTCGGCCAGGAGCGTCCCGCCCTCGGCCAGGTACCGCACCTCGAAGGAGCCGAAGGGCGCCGCGAACGAGGCCGGGGCCGGCACCTCCACCGCGGTCCAGCCGGGCGGCAGCTCGTGCCGGTAGGCGAAGCGGTTCTCCCAGGGCTGCCCCAGGAAGAGCGGCCAGCGGCGGGAGGAGAGCGGGGCCCAGGTCTCGGCGTAGGTGGCGCTCTGCCCGAAGGGGGTGAAGCGCAGGCCGCCCCGGTCCGGGTTGGCGTAGCGCGCCACCTGGAGCTCGAAGGTCATGGAGACGTCGTCCTCCAGCCGGGTCAGGTCCGAGAGCGACACCCGCTCCACCTCCAGGCCGGGGAAGGTCCGGTTCCACGCCTGCTCGAAGGTGGCGCGGCGCGCCTCCTCCGCCTGGTAGGCGCCGCGGTAGGCGGCGGCCCGCTCGCCGGCGACGCGGGAGGTGCCGCGAACGGCGGCGCGGCCGTCGGCGCCGAGCGACACCTCCAGCGAGGTCTGGGTGAGGTTGTCGCCGGGCGCGGCCTCGAGCGTCGCGCCGAACCAGGCCGGGGCGCCGGGGTTCACCACCAGCACCGTGGCGCCCCGGTCGTCGCCGGGGAGCTCGCGGGAGCCGTGCCAGGTGGCGGTGCCGTCGAGCCAGAGCTGGTGGGACGGGAGGTAGAGGATGGCGTGGTTGAAGACCGCCAGCGAGGCCGGCCGCTCGGGCACCCGCCCCAGGCGGCGCATGCGCAGGAGCACCAGCCGCGAGTCCACTCCCAGCGACTCCAGCAGGGCGTGCATCAGGCTCGCCTTGTCCTTGCAGTCGCCGAAGCGGCGCGACAGCACCTGGTCCACCCGGTAGGGCTTGTAGCCGTGGATGCCGAACTCGAGCCCCACGTAGCGGGTGGAGGTGACCACGAAGTCGTAGACCGCCCGGATGAGCCGGAGCTCGGCCTCGGGCGTCCGCGCCCCGTTCCGGGCCGGCGCCACCCCGGCCTCGGCGGCGATGCGCTCGGCCGTCTGGCGCACCTCGGGGGTGGGCCGGAGCTGGTCGCGCACCAGCCGCCAGTAGAAGGCGGCCACCTCGTCCCAGGAGGCGTAGGTGGAGACGTGGAGGAAGGGGGCCACCTCGCTCCAGCCGGGCATGCCCGGCTCGGGCTCGACGCGGGGCACGTCGCGGGCCGTCCATCGGTGCTCCACCACCCCGCCGGGGAGGGCCCGCCGGCCGTGCTCCAGCCCGGGCAGCGCCGGCTGGTTGGAGTGGATGGCCCGCCCCTCGGGGACCAGCAGCAGGTAGTCGATCCGCAGCGTGCGGGTGCGATCGGCCAGGAAGGTGAGGTCGCCGAAGTAGTCGGAGAGCAGGTTGTCCGAGGCCACGTCGTCGGTGCGGTAGGCCACCTCCAGCACGTCGCCGGCCGAGAGCGCCGGGAAGGAGAGCGCGCGCACCCGGGTGTCGTAGTAGAGCCGGTACCAGGGCTCGCTCTGGCTGCGCTCGCTCTCCTGCCAGGTCTCGACTGCAGTCCCGTCCGGCTTCAGCACCCGGGCCCGTTCCACCCGGATCTCCTGGCGGTCGGGGGCGTAGCCGATGGCGTGGCTGCGGAAGGCGTCGGCGCCGCGCGGCGTGTAGACCTTCACCACCTGCTGCACCCAGGTGGCCGACAGGCCGGAGGGGAAGACCCGGGTGACCTTCACTTCCGCCAGCACCACCGCGTCCTCGTCCGGCCGCGGCGCGGGCGCGGCCCGGGCCAGCTCGCGGGCGTCCTGCGCGTAGGGGCGCTCGAAGCGCTCCCGCTCAGGCTCGAGCAGGCGCGTCAGCTCCTTGAGCTGGGGGTTCTGGGGCTTGAGCTCCAGGGCCTGGTGCAGGTCCTGGAGCCCCTCCTTCTGCCGGCCGGCCCGGAGCCGGGCCCGGCCGCGCCGCTCCCAGATCTCCGGCTCCTCGGGGCAGAGCCGGAGCGCCGCGGCCCAGGCGGCCTCGGCCTCGTCGGCGCGGCCGTTCCAGGCGAGGAGGTCGGCGCGGCGCAGCAGGAGGTAGAGGTCGGCCGGCTCCAGGCGCAGCGAGACGGAGAGGAGCCCCAGCGCTCCCTCGAGGTCGCCCCGGTCGAGCAGCAGCTGCGTCAGCGAGGCGCGGGCGGAGTCGCGGTCGTAGCGCAGCCCGAGCACCTTCCGGTACCGGAGCGTGGCCTCCTCCATCCGGTCCAGGCGCTGGGCCGAGCGGGCCGCCTCCTCGGCCACCGCCGGCGACCAGGGCACCTCCCGCGCCGCCCGGGCGATCTCCACCGCCGCGCGCGAGCCGAGCCCCGAGAGCTCCATCGCCTGCGCCAGGGCCACCCGCGCCGGGCCGAGGCGCGGGGCGGCCGCCACCGCCCGCTCGGCCAGGCGCACCGCCTCCTGGGAGCGCCCCCGCTGCAGCTCGTGGCGGGCCAGCGCCAGGAGCGCGCGCGGCTCCGAGGGGTCGGCCGAGAGGACCGCCTCCAGCGCGGCGCGGCGGCGGTTGGGATCGTCCTCCTCCAGGGCGGCGGCAGCGAGCTGCGCCTCGGCCCACCCCGGCTGCAGCGCGGCGGCGCGGCGCGCCTCGGCCGCCGCCCGCTGCTCGCGCGCGTCGCCGGCGCGCTGCACCCAGAGCGCCAGCGCCAGGTCGAGGCGCGCCCGCGCCTCCTCGGCGCCCCTGGCGGCCTTGGCCCGCCGCTCCAGCGCCTTCAGCGCCCCGTCGACGCGCTCCGCCCGCGCCTCGGCGGCCCTGGGGGCGGGCGCGCCCGGCGCGGCCGCCGGGAGGGCCAGCGGGGCGCCGGTGGCGTCGGCCAGGCGGAGGTAGAACCCCATCCGCCCCTGCTGGTGGGAGAGCTTCAAGAGGATCCGGTTCGGCCCGCGTCGCAGGGTCACCCATGCGCCCAGCTGGTCCAGCCGGGCCAGGTGGTAGGCCGCGTCGGAGAGGACCAGCGCCCCGTTCACCCACACCTTGACGGCGCCGCTGGCGCCGGCCCACAGCTGCACCCGCTGGTCGCGCGGCGACTCCACCGCGGTGAGGGCGTAGGCGGTCACCTCGCGCGCCGGGCGCAGCGAGGCGCCGACGTCGACGAGGCCCCAGGCCGAGGCCTCGGGCGGCAGCGCCCGCCAGCCCACCTCGCGCACCTTCCCGGGGTAGCGGGCTTCGAGGTCCACCCCCTGCTCGGGCGGGTAGACGGCGTCGTGGCCGCGCTTCCCATCGTCGTCGAAGGGCCCCACCACCTGCCACTCCCGGAGCAGGGCCAGCCGCCTGAGCTCCGCCTGGGCCCGGTTCAGGTTGCCGCGGGCGCGCTCCAGCCGCGACAGCTGGAGGCGCGCCAGGCCCCGCACCTCGGCTGGGGCAGCGCGCTCGGAGGCTGCCTGGGAGTAGGCGCGGGCCAGGCGGGCCAGCTCCGAGGCCTCGTCCTGCAGGTCGGCGAGGCGGGCCAGGTCGGCCAGCGCCCGCGGATCGCGCCGGTCGCGCTCCAGGTCCGAGAGCGCCGACGAGAGACTTTCCGCCACCGGGTCGCGGCCGGCGCCGGGGGCGCGGGGGGCGGCCGCCCCGGCGGTCCGGGTCCGGCGCGCCGCCGGACCGGCCGCGCCGGCCGGGGCGGCGGCC
>DASRTO010000157.1:0-4472 GCA_035655915.1 Anaeromyxobacteraceae bacterium | reverse complement strand
GCCGGGATCGCCCTCGACCCCCGCGGCTTCGTCGAGGTCGACGACCGCTACCGCACCAGCGCCGCCGGGGTCTACGCCGTGGGCGACGTGACCGGCGGGCCGCAGTTCACCCACGCCTCCTGGGACGATCACCGGCTCCTTCTCGACCTGCTCGCCGGCCGCTCCGAGCGCGGCCGCGCCTCCCGCCTCGTCCCCTACGCCGTCTTCACCGACCCCCAGGTGGCCGGGGTGGGCCTCTCCGAGAAGGAGGCGCGCGTCCGCGGGCTGGCCTACGAGGTCGCCACCATGCCCTTCGGCCACGTGGCCCGGGCCATCGAGATCGACGAGACGGCGGGCGCGATGAAGGTGCTCGTCGACCCGGCGACCGAGCGGATCCTGGGGGCCTTCCTGGTCGGCGCCGAGGCCGGCGAGCTCATCCACGTGTTCGCCTCGCTGATGCGCGCCGGCGCCCCGGCCCGGGCCATCGTGGATGCCGAGTTCGTCCACCCGACCTTCGCCGAGGGCCTGCAGACGCTGGTGATGCGCCTGCCCCGCTACGCCCTCGCCTGAAGCAGCCGCCCCTCCGAGACTCCCGGAAGGCCGGGTTGCGCGCCCTCCCCGGGCGGCTATGTATCGCGCCATGACGGAGCGAAGAGTCGCGGACGTGGTGACGCCGGAGGCGGTGAGCGACGGCGCCGGGGTGCGGCTCAAGCGCAGCATCGCCACCGAGCGGCTCGACCACCTCGACCCCTTCTTCCTCTTCGACCACTTCGGGTCGGAGAACCCGGACGACTACCTGGCCGGCTTCCCCATGCACCCGCACCGGGGCATCGAGACCATCACCTACATGCTCGACGGCAGCGTGGCCCATCGCGACAGCATCGGGAACTCGGGCGTCATCGGCGCCGGGGACGTGCAGTGGATGACCGCCGGGAGCGGCATCCTCCACGAGGAGATGCCCAGGGCCGGCCCGCGGCGGCTCGACGGCTTCCAGGTCTGGGTGAACCTTCCCCGCCAGCTCAAGATGACGAGGCCGCGCTACCAGGACGTCGCCGCTGGCCGCATCCCCGAGGTGGCGCGGCCCGACGGGTCGCGCGTGCGCGTGGTGGCGGGGCGCGTGGACGGCGTCGCCGGGGCGGTGAAGGAGATCTTCGCCGACCCCACCTACCTGGACGTGGCCCTCCCGGCCGGCGGCGCCTTCGAGCACCCGACGCCGCCCGGCCACACCGCCCTGCTCTACGTGTTCCAGGGCGAGGTCACGGTCGGCGGCGCCGCCCAGGCCCGGGGCGGCAGGCCGGTGACGGCCCCCCGGCTCGCCATCCTCGGCGACGGCGAGGTGGTGCGCGTCCGCGCCGGCGGCGCCCCGGCGCGCTTCCTGCTGCTCTCGGCGCAGCCGCTCCAGGAGCCCTACGCCCGCTGGGGCCCCTTCGTCATGAATACCCACGAGGAGGTCCTCCAGGCGCTGCAGGAGCTGCGCCAGGGGACCTTCATCAAGGGGTGAGGCATCGCGCCGGGGAGCGCGGGTCGGGGCGGGCCGGCGGTCGGCTCTCAGCGGATGACGACGGCTGGCCGCCACTCCTGGACGAAGGAGGCGATCCGCGCCAGATCGCCGTCGGTCGCGGTGGCGATGCACCCCAGGGTCCAGTCGCCCGCAGCCATCGGCACCCCGGCCCGGCGGCGGTCCGGCCCGTGGATGCCGACGTCGCCGCCTGAGTAGCCCTGGGCCACCTGCTCCGACGTCGGGTAGCCGATGGGGATGAAGGTCCTGAAGCGACGCGAAGGTCGAGGATCGCCCAGCGGGTAGACCCCCAGGGGCGTCCGCGCGTCGCCGCGCTCGCGCTTGTCGACGCCACCGCGGCCCAGCGCCACGGCGAACCGGGCCACCGGCCATCCCTGCCGGCACAGCCACAGCGCGTGGTCGCGGGTCGCGACCGCCACCGCGTCGCCTTCCGGCGGGCAGGGCGCCTCGGGCGGGCTCGCGGCCGCGAGGCCGGTGACGCCCGAGACGAGGACCGAGAACAGGAATCGTGCGATGGACACGGGGCGATCCTGCTGACCCCAAAAGGGTACATCAATTCCCGGCGCCCCGTCAGCGCGGCGGCGTGCATACATCGTCTCCCCGGCCCCCACCCGATGAGCCTCCTCCTCACCGCGCTGCTCCGTTCCTCCCTCGCCTTCGCCGGCGCGCTCCCCGACGTGGGCGAGGTGGCCGGGACCGTCGGCTCGGAGGTGGTGGCGCAGGGCGACTCGCTCATCGAGATGGCCCGGCGTCACGACCTCGGCTTCGCCGAGATCGCGGCCGCGAACCCGGGGCTCGACCCCTTCGTCCCCGCGGCCGGAACCCGGGTCGTGCTCCCCACCGCCTGGATCGTGCCGCAGGCCCCCGCGGGGATGGTCCTGGTGAACCTCTCCGAGATGCGCCTCTACCTCCACCTGGAGCGGAAAGGCGACAAGAGCCTGGTCACCTTCCCCATCGGCGTCGGCGTCGACGGCCACTCCACGCCGCCCGGCGACTACCGGGTGGTGGCCAAGGAGAAGAATCCCACCTGGCACGTCCCGCCGTCCGTGCGGAAGGACGAGCCCGAGCTGCCGCCCTCGGTTCCCCCTGGCAAGGACAACCCGCTGGGCACGCGCGCGCTCAGGCTCTCCGGCACCGCCATCCTGATCCACGGCACCAACCGCCCCTTCGGCGTGGGGAGGCGGGTCAGCCACGGCTGCATGCGCCTCTACCCGGAGGACATCCTGGTCCTGTACCGCCTGGTGCCGGTTGGAGCCACCGTGCGCGTGGTGCGCCAGCCGGTGAAGGTGGCCCTCTGGGAGGACCGGATCTACGTCGAGGTCCACCAGGACGACGAGGTGGGCCTGGACCTCCTCGAGGAGGCGAGGCGCCTCCTGGCCCGGCGCGGGCTCCTGGACCGCGTCGACCGGGCCAGGCTGGAGGCCGCCGTCCGGCAGGCGAGCGGCGCTCCGGTGGACGTCGGCCGGTGAGGCGGTGAGGCTCGGCCACCACTACGACGAGGAAGGGCGCTCCGCCTTCCGGGTCTTCGCCCCGCTGGCGGGCCGGGTCGAGGTGGCGCTCCTCGACGGGGCGCGGACCGTGCCGCTGTTGCGGGACGAGCTCGGCTGGTGGACCGGGCGGACCGGCCGCCTGCCGCCCGGCACCCGCTACCTGCTGGATCTCGACGGCCGGCGGTTCCCGGACCCGGCGTCGCGCTTCCAGCCGGAAGGCGTCCACGGGCCCTCGATGGTGGCGGAGGTGCCGCGGGTGGCGGGCCGCGGCTGGCGCGGCGTCCGCATCGACGACGCCGTCATCTACGAGCTCCACCTCGGGACCTTCACCGAGGCCGGGACGCTCGAGGCGGCGGCGGGGCGCCTGCCGCATCTCCACTCCCTGGGCGTGACGGTGGTCGAGCTGCTCCCCATCGCCGCCTTCCCGGGCGAGCGCAACTGGGGCTACGACGGGACCTACCCCTTCGCCCTGCACGCCGGCTACGGCGACTACCGGAGCCTCTGCCACTTCATCGAGTCGGCGCACCGCCTGGGCATGGCGGTGATCCTGGACCTGGTCTTCAACCACTTCGGGCCGGAGGGCAGCTACGCCGGCGCCTTCGCCCCCTACACCCGGCAGGCCGCCACCCCCTGGGGCGCCGCCGTCAACTTCGACGGCCAGTACAACCACGGAGTGCGCGAGTTCTTCCTGGAGAACGCGCGCTACTGGCTCGAGGAGGTGGGGGTCGACGGCTTGCGCATGGACGCGGTGTCGCAGGTCCTCGACACCATGCCGGTCCACGTCCTGCGGCAGTGCACCGACCTGGCCCGCCGCATCGCCGCCGCCGAGGGGCGCGAGGTGCTGATGATCGCCGAGCACCTCCGCAACGACCGCTCGGTCACGGCCGATCCCGGCTTCGCCTTCCACGCCCAGTGGAACGACGACCTCGGCCACGCGGTGTTCGCCTTCCTGACCGGGGAGACCCGGCGCCACTACGCCAACTTCGGCCGGTTCGGCGACGTGGTGAAGGCGCTCACCGACGCCTTCGTCATGGACGGCACCCGGCTGGACCGCCACTACCACTTCCTGCTCGGCACCGACGGGCGCACCACCCGCGGCCGGGAGCACGTGGTCTACCTCCAGAACCACGACCAGGTCGGGAACCGCCCCCGCGGCGACCGCATGATCGCGAGCTACGGCCGCGCCAAGGCGCTCCTCGGCATCACCACCGTCATGGCGAGCCCGTTCGTGCCGCTCCTCTTCATGGGCGAGGAGTATGGCGAGACCGCCCCGTTCCTGTTCTTCGAGGATTTCTCCGACGCGCAGCTGGTCGCGGCGGTGAGGGAGGGGCGGAAGCGGGAGTTCGCCTTCGAGGGCCTCGACCCGCCCGATCCCCACGCGCCCGCCACCTTCCAGGCCTCCAGGCTCCGCTGGGAGGCGCTCGAGACCCCCGAGGGGAAGGCGGTCCTGGACTACTACCGGGGCCTCATCGCCCTCAAGCGCA
>DASRTO010000156.1:0-9597 GCA_035655915.1 Anaeromyxobacteraceae bacterium | reverse complement strand
AGGTAGTGGCGCGTCTGCCCCGTGCCCAGGAAGTTCCAGGCCAGGGCGGTGCTCACCGCGCCCAGCCCGAACTGCGACGGCGCGCCCGCCGCGTACGGGTACAGGGCCGTGACCGGGACCTTCACCTGGAGCGCGAACTGGTTCCGCTCCCCGAACACGAACTGCGGGTTGAAGAGCATGCGCCCGCCGTTGCCCTTGTTCCCGAGCGACTGGTAGCTGTCGAACTGGAGGAGCACCTGGCTCCGGGCGAAGGCCACCGAGTCCAGCCCCTGGAGGATCTGCAGCGATTCCTGGATCCGATCCTTGCCGGTCATGTCCTCGAGGACGTCCACCAGGGTCGCGGCCCGCACCACCCGGCGGACCCCGGCGGCGCTGCAGTCCGGCGAGAGCTCCTGCTGGTGCGCCTCCAGGCACTGGATGACGGGGCCGGCCCGCGCCGGCACCCCCGGGCACAGGCGGGCGATGTCGCCCCGGCAGGACGAGGTGACCGCCGCCACCTGCGCCCGGGCCGCCGTCGTCCTGGTCATCAGCGCCTGGCAGGGGTTGGAGAGCTCGGGCAGGTGCTCCTCGAGGCAGTCGAGGATCCGGCCGCCCCCGGGCTCGACGTTCCCGCAGAGCTGGGCCACGTCGGCGCGGCAGGCCCGGCCGAACTGCCGGATCACTGCCGTGGCCCGCTCCACGTCGGCGTCGAGCTTGGCGCGGCAGGCGGGGGAGAGCCTCGACTCGTTCTCCCGGAGGCACCCCACCACCCGGCCCAGCCTGGCGTCCGGGCAGAGCCGCGCCACGTCGTCGGCGCAGGGGTCGTCCATCCGCTCCTGGGCGCCGGAGGCGGCGGCGGCCGCCAGGAGGGCGGCGACGATCGCCGGCTGCCATCGCGACGCGACCACGTTCCCCTCCCGGCCTCGAACGGCCATCCCCGTCTACCCGTGTCGTGCGCCGCGGTCAACTGGTCCCGGGTACGCCGGCGGCGCGGTCGGACAAGAGCTCCCGGGCGGTGGCCACCACCCGTTCTGGCAGGAACCCGAACTTCCTCTGCAGCTCCTTGAGCGGGGCGGAGGCGCCGAAGGTCCGCATGCCGACCACCCGGCCCTCCTCTCCCACGTAGCGCTCCCAGCCCAGGGTGGAGCCCTGCTCCACCGCGAGTCGCGCCTTCACCTGCGGGGGCAGCACCGCGTCGCGGTACTCCCGCGGCTGGTGGTCGAAGAGGTCCCAGGAGGGCATGGAGACCACCCGCGAGCGGATCCCCTCGGCCACCAGCGCCTCGTGGGCCTCGACGGCCAGGCCGAGCTCGCTGCCGGTGGCGATGAGGACCAGCTCCGGCCGGCCGCCGGGCGCCTCGGCCAGCACGTAGGCCCCCCGCGCCACCCCGGAGGCAGGGGCGTAGCGCCGGCGGTCCAGCGTCGGCAGCGGCTGGCGCGAAAGCGCCAGCGCCGCCGGCTGGTGGCGCAGCTGCATCGCGCAGCGGTAGGCCTCCACCACCTCGTTGGCGTCGCCGGGGCGCAGCGTCACCAGCCCCGGGATGGCGCGCAGCGACGCCAGCTGCTCCACCGGCTGGTGGGTGGGGCCGTCCTCCCCGTCTCCCATGGCGTCGTGGGTGAAGACGAAGATGGTGGGGATCTCCATGAGCGCCGAGAGCCGGAGGGCCGGGCGCAGGTAGTCGCTGAAGATGAGGAAGGTCGCGCCGAAGGCGCGCAGCTTGGAGAGCGCCAGCCCGTTCACGATGGCGCCCATGGCGTGCTCGCGGACGCCGAAGTGCAGGTTCCTGCCGCCCGGGCTCTCGGCCTGGAAGTCCCCGGCGCCCGGGAAGTCGAGGGTGCTCTTGTTGGATGGGCCCAGGTCGGCGGACCCGCCCAGGAGCCAGGGGATGTTCTGCGCCAGCACGTTCAGCACCTGGCCCGAGGCCTCCCGGCCGGCGAGCCCCCTCGGATCGGCCGGGAACACCGGGAGGTTCCGGTCCCAGCCGGCCGGCAGCTCGCGGCGCTGCATCTGGTCGATCTCGGCGGCCAGCTCGGGGTGCTCGCGGCGGTAGGCGGCGAAGAGCGCTTCCCACTTCCGGCGCGCCTCCCCGCCCCGGGCCCCGATCCCGGCGGCGAAGTGCTGGCGCACGCCGTCCGGCACGAGGAACCGGGCGTCCTCCGGCCAGCCGTAGGCGCGCTTGACCCGCCGGACCTCCTCCTCTCCCAGCGGCTCGCCGTGGGCGGCGGGGGTGTCCTGCCGGGCCGGCGACCCCCAGCCGATGTGGCTGTCCAGGACCACCAGCGTGGGCCGGCCCCGGGTGGCCCGGAAGGCCGCCAGCGCCTGCTGGATGCGCTCCAGGTCGTTGGCGTCGCCGACGCGCAGCACGTTCCAGCGGTAGGCCAGGAAGCGGGCCGCGACGTCCTCGGTGAAGGCGATCTCGGTCCGCCCCTCGATGGTGATGTGGTTGTTGTCGTAGAGCCAGCACAGGTTGTCGAGGGCGAGGTGGCCGGCCAGCGAGGCCGCCTCCGCGCCCACCCCCTCCATCAGGCAGCCGTCCCCGGCCACGGCGTAGACCGCGTAGTCGAAGATCGGGAAGCCCGGCCGGTTGTAGCGGGCCGCCAGCCACTTCTCGGCGATGGCCATGCCCACGCTGGTGGCGATGCCCTGCCCGAGCGGTCCGGTGGTGGTCTCCACCCCCGAGACCCAGTGGTACTCGGGGTGGCCCGGCGCCTTGCTGCCCAGCTGCCGGAAGCGCCGGATGTCGTCGAGGGTGACGGACGGCTGCCCCAGGCGCTCGTAGTCGGCGTCGACGGCCCGCGTCCCCGAGAGGTGGAGCACGGACCAGAGGAGCATGGAGGCGTGGCCGTTCGACAGCACGAACCGGTCGCGGTCCGGCCAGATGGGGTCGGCCGGGTCGAACGTCATGACCCGGTTCCAGAGCGTGTACACCAGGGGCGCCAGCGCCATGGCGGTCCCGGGGTGGCCCGACCGCGCCTGTTGCACCGCGTCGATGGAGAGGGTGCGGATGGTATTGATGGCCAGCGAGTCGAGGTCGGCCGGGGTGGGCATGGGCGCCTCCGTCAGGGGCCGGTGGCGAGCCCGGCCGCGCCGCGGTCGGCCAGGACCAGGGCCTGGGCGGGTCGCAGGCGTCCGGCCGGGATGGAAGGGTCCCCGTCCAGGAGTCGGCGCAGCGCCGCCGCCTTTTCCGCGCCGGTGACTACCCACAGGACCGAGCGGGCCCGCTCGAGGGCAGGATAGGTGAGCGTCATCCTGGCGTGACCGCCGTAGCGGCCCGCGAGCGCCACGTCCGCCCCCGCCACCGCCAGGACGGGGTCGCCGGGCACCAGCGAGGCGACGTGGCCGTCGGCCCCGAGGCCCAGGTGGACCGCGTCGAGGACCGCCGGCGCGCCGGCCACCGCCTCCAGCTGGCGCTGGTAGCGGGCCGCGGCCGCGCGCAGGTCCGCCTCCTCCACCGGCATGGGGTGGAGGTGGCCGGGGGGCAGCGGCACCTGCCCCAGCAGGCTCTCGCGGATGTGGGTCAGGTTCCGATCCGGGTCCCCGGCGGGCGCGACCCGCTCGTCCACCTGGAAGAGGTGGACCTGGCCCCACGGGACGTCCTCCTCCGCCAGCGCCCGCAGCATCCGCCAGGGGGTGCGGCCGCCGCTCACCGCCAGCGCGAACCGGCCGCGCGCCGCTACCGCTTCGCGCGCCGCGGCGGCCAGCCACCGGGCGCCTCGCGCCGCCACGGCCGCGGCGTCGCGGAGGATCTCGATCTTCACCGGTCCTCCGGGAGGCCGCGCCTCGGACCACCCCGGGGCATGGCCCGCCTCCGGCCCGGGACCGCGCCGGGGCGGCGCGCCGGCGGGCTGGTCACGGCTTCTTCTCCTCGTGGCCGCCGAAGGCGTGGCGCATGGCGGAGAGCACGCGGTCCGCCCAGTCGGCGTGGCCGCGCGACGAGAACCGCTGGTAGAGCGCGGCGGTGAGGACCGGCGCCGGGACGCCCTCGTCGACGGCGGCGTGGACGGTCCAGCGCCCCTCCCCCGAGTCCGAGACCCTCCCGGCGAAGGCCCCGAGCTCGGGATCCCTCGCCAGCGCTCCGGCGGCGAGGTCGAGGAGCCACGAGCCCACCACGCTGCCGCGGCGCCACAGCTCGGCGACGTCCGCCAGGTCGAACTGGTACTGGTAGCGCTCGGGGTCGCGGAGCGGGGTGGTCTCCGCGTCGGCCGCCTGCGGGCGCCTGCCTGCGGACGCGCCGCGCAGGATGTTCAGCCCCTCGGCGTAGGCCGCCATCAGGCCGTACTCGATGCCGTTGTGGACCATCTTCACGAAGTGCCCCGCCCCCGCCGGGCCGCAGTGCAGGTACCCCTGCTCGGCGGTGCCGCCCCGCCGCTCGCGGCCGGGCGTGCGCGGCGCCGCGGCGATCCCCGGCGCCAGCGCGGCGAAGATCGGGTCGAGGCGTCTCACCACCGCCGGCTCCCCGCCGATCATCTGGCAGTAGCCCCGCTCCAGGCCCCAGACGCCGCCGCTGGTGCCGACGTCCAGGTAGTGGATCCCCTTCTCCCCGAGCGCCCTGGCGCGGCGGATGTCGTCCCCGTACCAGGAGTTGCCGCCGTCGACGAGGACGTCCCCTGGCTCGAGGTGCGGCACGAGGTCGGCGATGGTGGCGTCCACCACCGCCGCCGGGACCATCATCCACGCGGCCCTCGGCGCCTGGAGCCTCGCGGCCAGGTCCCGGAGCGAGGAGGCGCCCACCGCCTGGTCCCGGACCAGGTCCTCCACCGCCCTGGGGGAGGTGTCGAAGACCACGCACTGGTGGCCCGCCCGGAACAGCCGCCGAGCCATGCTGGCGCCCATCCGTCCCAGGCCGATCATCCCGATCTGCATGCCGTGCTCCTCGCTGCGGGGCTGGCCCGCGGCCCGCCCATAGCGCCGGAGCGCCCCGCGGGCCATCACCGAACCGGGGCCGGACCCGTCCGCGCGCCGTTAGGCGACGAATGGGATGAGCGCCTTGCGCCGCGCCGGATAGTCCGCGAACCGCTCCCGGTACCAGGCATGGTGCGCGAAGGCTCTCGGCCCGAGGTTCGCCGCCGTGTAGACCGCGAAGGCCGTCCCGGCGAGCGACCAGGAGGCGACGGCCCAGCCGGTCCACTCCAGGATCTCCCCCAGGTAGTTGGGGCACGAGACCCACTCGAAGGCGCCGCCGCGCGGGACCCGGTAGCCGGTCTCGCCGGGGGCCCGCAGGCGCCGCAGCGTCCGGTCGGAGGCCACGTTGAGCGCGAACCCGCCCAGGAAGAGCGCCGCCCCGGGGAGGAACCGCGGGCCGGCGAGCCACCCGCCCGGATACTCGCCCAGCTCCGAGACCCAGCGGGCGTTCACCCAGGCGTTGAGGAGGTTGAAGGCCACGCCGAGCACCACCACCAGGACCGGCATGCGCCGCGCGCCCTGGCGCATCCGGAGGGGGAAGAGGAAGGCGCGGTACAGGTAGTGCAGCTGCCACAGGCCGAGGAGCGCCAGCGGCGCCGGCTCGGAGGCTCGCGAGCCGGAGAGGTAGACGGCCGCGAAGAAGAGCGGCGCCGGGCTCTCCATGACCGTCCAGCCCAGGCGCGCCGGGAGGGTGGGCCCGAAGCCGCGCCGGGCGTGGCGGCCGTAGGGGGCGGGCACGAACCAGAGGGCCAGGAAGGTCGGCACGGCCAGCGCCAGCTCGAGCAGGACGAAGCCGCGGTAGGGGCTGGGAAGGTTCACCGGCGCAGACTAGCTCACCTCGGCGGTCTCGCGCTGCCCGCACGTGACGGGTCGTCACGCCAGGACGTCCGAGGGGGACCAGAGCGGGGGTCAACGCTGCGCGACGGGCTGCAGCTGCTTCCGGAGCACCCATTCGGCAATCCTGTGGCCCATGGCGCTTCCCACCTCCGCGGAGTTCCGGTAGTGGATCCCGCCCCAGATCCGGGCGTTCGCGACCTCCTCCTCCCAGGCCCGGAGGGTCGTCCAGCGATGTTTCACGCCGGGTGCCGTGAGGCTCGTCATCTCCATGGGTGGAACCGCCCCCGCGCCGAACTCGGCCTCGAGCACCGCCGCCGCCGCTCCCGCGGTGATGCAGTGCGCGCACGGGTACTCGGGATGCATGGGCGTGTCGACCAGGGGCTCCCACATCGTTTCCTCCGCGAGCGGCTCGCGCGCCCCGCCGCCGTTGCGAATGGCGGTCACCGGCCGCCAGAAGAGGTACTGGTACTTCGCGTCGAACACGGCGGTGTAGGCATCGGCGACGGCCATCGACGCCAGCGCCAGGAGGTGCGCGTTCTGGACCAGGCTGCGGCCGGTAGCGGCGGAGAGCGACCGGATCACCGGCCACTGCGCCGCGGGACCGGTCATGGTCCAGAACCTCGCGGCCTCGGTCTGGGAGGCGGAGCGCGCCGGGCTCGATCGCCCGCCCAGCGCGCGGATCTCGTCGTAGTCCCTTTGCCAGACCCGGCTGTCGAGGGCGGGGGGCGACGGCGGCCGGAACTGATCGCAGGAGTCGAGCGTCCAGGGCTTGACCTTCATCCACGTCGAGCCCACCGCCAGCGCCGTCGGAACGTAGTGGCCGGGCCTGGTGGTTGGCCGGTAGGAATTGGGCGCCTCGGCTCCGTCGTTCGCTCGCAGCGCCAGGATGGCGGCGGCGGCACGCTCACCCACCGAGACACCCCGCTCGCGCGCCTGGGCATCGGCAACGCGCGCCAGCGAGGTCGCGTAGAGCTGGTCCCACGCCCCCCTCTGCTCGGGGAACAGCGCCAGGAGGATCGCCCGGCCGGCCGCGGCGGCCGCGGCCTCCGCCGAGGCACCGGGCACCGGGTCCGTCCGAAAGGCGTACGGCTCGTATCGGCGCTCGACGGCGTTCACCGCCTCGTACATGGCGACGTCGAGCAGGGTCATCATCCGGTTCTGCACGAAGGCAAGCTGCTTCGTCCCCACCACCGCGGCCAGGGCGGCGTCGTTCCACTCCCAGAGTACGTCGGCGCGCACCGGGCGCGTCGCGGCGAAGCAGGCCAGACCCAGCACGGCGACGCGCCGAACGGCTCCACCAGACATCGAGCACCTCCCAGTCGGGATCCGGGGTTGCGGATGCTTCCAAGGAGCGACCCGGCGACGCAAGCCCCTCCCGGGGTGCACCCCGTTTTCGCCCGGGGCCGTCGGAGCGCCAGCCCCCGACGGAGCGCCTGGTCCCGACTTGACGGCGGGACCCGTTCGCCCAGACTCTCCCGCATGCCCCAGTCCTCGTGGAAGCTGACGGCTTGCATCCTGTGCGAGTGCAACTGCGGTCTCGAGGTCCAGCTGGGCGGCGAAGGCGGCCGGCACCTGACCAGGATCCGCGGCGACGATGCCCACCCCGCCTCGCGGGGGTACGCGTGCGAGAAAGCGCACCGGCTCGACCACTACCAGCACGGACCGGACCGCCTGACCGCGCCGTTGCGCCGCCGGGCCGACGGGAGCTTCGAGGCCATCGACTGGGACACGGCCATCCGCGAGGTCGCGGCCCGGCTGGCGAAGGTGCGCGACACCTGGGGCGGCGAGTCGATCTTCTATTACGGCGGCGGAGGCCAGGGGAACCACCTGCCCGGCGCCTACGCCACCGCCACCCGCAGGGCGCTGGGCTCCCGCTACCGGTCGAGCGCGCTGGCCCAGGAGAAGACCGGCGAGTTCTGGGTGGGGGACCGGATGATGGGCACGGTGACCCGCGCCGACTTCGAGCATTGCCAGGTCGCCTTCTTCCTCGGCAAGAACCCCTGGCACTCCCACTCCATCGCCCGGGCCCGGGTGACGCTGAAGGAGATCGCGCGCGACCCGGCGCGCACCCTGGTGGTGGTGGACCCGAGGCGCACCGAGACCGCGGCGCTCGCCGACATCCACCTGCGGGTCCGGCCCGGCACCGACGCCTGGCTGCTGGCGGCGCTGGTCCGGGTGGTCCTCGAGGAGGACCTGGTTGCCGGCGGATTCATCGGGGCCCACGCGGTCGGGCTCGACGAGGTGCGGGCGGCCTTCCAGGGCGTCTCGGTGGCTCGCTGCTCCGAGGCCAGCGGCGTCGACGAGGCCCTGGTGCGAAGGACGGCGCGACTCCTGGCCCAGGCGAGGTCGGTGGCCAGCTTCGAGGATCTGGGCGTGCAGATGAACCGATACTCCACCCTGGTGAGCTACCTGCACCACCTGCTCATCGCGCTCACCGGGAACCTGGGGAAGCCGGGCAGCCACTACGTGCCGACCACCCTGGTGTCGCTCTTCGGCGGCGAGTCGAGCCGCCAGAGCCCGGTCGCGGGCGCGCGCATCGTCGCCGGCCTGGTGCCGTGCAACGTCATCGCCGACGAGATCCTCACCGACCATCGCCGGCGCTACCGGGCCATGCTGGTCGAGGCGGCCAACCCGGCCCACTCGCTGGCCGAGTCGCCTCGCTTCCGGGAGGCGCTCCGAGCGCTCGACACGGTGGTGGTCATCGACGTGGCCATGACCGAAACGGCCCGGGAGGCCCACTACGTGCTCCCGGCCGCGACGCAGTTCGAGAAGGCCGAGGCCACCTTCTTCAACTTCGACTTCCCGCAGAACGTCTTCCAGCTGCGGCCGCGGCTCATGCCTCCCCTCCCCGGCTCGCTCCCCGAGGCGGAGATCCACGCCCGCCTGTGCGAGGCGCTCGGCGCCGTCACCGCCGCCGATCTGGCGCCGCTGCGGGAGGCGGCGGCCCGAGGGCGCCTGGCCTACGGCGAGGCCCTGCTGGAGCGAATGATGGGCGACCCGCGCCTGGCGGCGCAGGCCCCGGTGCTGCTCTACCGGACCCTTCCCCTGCCCGAGGAGCACAAGGAGGGCGCGGTGCTGCTCGGCCTGGCCCTCAAGGCGGCCATGGAGCACCCGGTGCCGCTGGCCCGCGCCGGCTTCGCGGGGGCGCCGCTCGAGGCGGCGAACGCGCTCTTCGACGCCATGCTGGAGCGGCGATCGGGGCTGGTCTTCGCCGTCGACGAATGGGCGGAGGTCCTCGGCCGCCTGGGCACGCCGGACGGGAAGGTCCACCTGGCCCTGCCCGACCTCCTCGGGGAGCTGGCCGAGGCGATCGCGGCCGGCCCCCCGCGGCCCGACCCCGCCTTCCCCTTCGTGCTCACCGCGGGCGAGCGGCGAGCCTTCACCGCCAACACCATCCTGCGCGATCCGGCCTGGAGGAAGGCCGACGCGGCCGGGGCGCTGCGCATGAGTCCCGGGGACGCGACGGCTCTCGGCGTGGTCACGGGCGACCGGGTGCGTCTGGCCACGCGGGCCGGAGCCAGGGACGTGGTCGTGGAGGTCTCGGAGACCATGCAGCGCGGGCACCTGGCCCTGCCGAACGGCCTCGGGCTCACGCTCGAGGGCGGCTCGACCACCGGGCTCCCCCCGAACGAGCTCACGCGAGTGGCCGACCGGGACCCCTGGGTCGGCACGCCATGGCACAAGCACGTGCCGGCGCGGGTCGAGCGCGTGGCGACGTGAGAGCCGCCGCCGAGGCGTCCTACTCCGGCGACCCGCCGCTGGCGGCGCCCGGGCGCCGGGCCTTCCACGCCGCCGCGGCCAGGACCAGGACGTTGGCGGCGACGACCGGCGGGGCGCGCACCAGGACTCCGTAGCCCGCCCACAGGAGCGCCCCCAGCA
>DASRTO010000155.1:0-1581 GCA_035655915.1 Anaeromyxobacteraceae bacterium | reverse complement strand
TCCGGCGGCGGCAGCCGGGCCAGCACCTTCCCCAGGGCCTTGTCGCCGCCGCGCTCGCGGACGAAGGTGAGCCGGGCGCCGAGGAGCGCGCCCTTGACGCGGGGGGACTGGTCGCCGGCCTGCGCCATCGTGGTCCTCCGGCCCCCCGCCTCACCCACACTATCAGGGCGGGCGGGTCGCGCCCAGCGTCTGGCGTCGAGGCGAGGCCTCGAGGTGCCGCCATGTGCTCCGCGGTGCGCGCCGCGCCGCCGCTCGGGATGGGGACCTCGGGACTCGCCCGCCTTGACACGGGCCGGCCCCGGTCCTGCCTACCTCGCGCCGCGGCCGCCGGCTTCGCCGCGCCGCGCCCCGCGCCGGGAATTCGGCCTCGCCGGGGCGCATTCCCTCCCCCGAGGTGACGATGGAGCACGCGCCGCACCCCGAAGTGACGTTCCGTCCGGATCCGGCGGGTGGCCCGCCCGGAGCCGACTTCGCCGCGCGCCTGTTCCGCCGGGCGCTGGACCTGGTGATGAAGCTCCTGGTCCCGCTGGTGGTGGTGGCCCTGATGATGGGCGTGGCCAAGCTGTTCCTGGGCATGTGGGCGGTGTGGCGGAGCCCCACCATCGCCGCCGGCTTCGACGTGATGGTCACCGACGTGCTCTCCATGTTCGTGGTCATCGAGCTCCTCCGGAGCATCCTGGAGTACGCCGACTCGCACCGCATCCGCATCACCTTCGTCGTCGACGCGGCCCTGGTGTTCCTGGTGCGCGAGGTGATGATCGGCCTCTACAAGCACGCCCTCCGCGCCGCCGACGTGGCGGCGCTGGCGCTGCTCTTGCTTGTCCTCGGCGCCGTCCGGCTCTCGACGGTGCGCTTCTCCCCGAGCCTCTCGCGTGACGCTCCGCGCTAGCACCAGGCCCCTGCTGATCCGGGCGGCGGCGGCGCTGCGGCGTGCCGGCGCGGCGCTGGCCCGCCGCGCCCGCGCTCCCGGCCGCGCCCGCCCCGAGGCGCCGGGCCCCTCGCCGGCCGGCGAGGGCGACGGCGCTTTCCTGACCCAGGTGAAGGAGACGTTGCTCGAGATCTCCGCCGGACCCGAGGCCGCTCCGGTGCCGGGCCCCACCGCCCCGCAGGGGGGGACGGGCCGGCGCGCGCGCATGCGTCGCCTGGCGGCGCTGCTCGAGCCGGTGCGCCGGCACGAGGACCTGGTCCTGGTGGTGGTGCTCCTCCTCGGCATCGCCATGATGATCCTGCACTGGGTCCCCTGACCCGGCTCAGCGCGACTCCTCCGGCGGGCGCAGCCCCCGGAAGCCCCGCCACAGGAGGAGGTCGTAGAGGATCTTGAGCCCGCCGGCGATCGCGAAGGGCGCGCCGGACAGGGCCGAGGCGTAGAGCGGGCCGGCGAAGAGCGGCGCCAGCGAGGCCCCCACGGTGCGGGCCATCCCGGTCACCCCCGCGGCGGCACTGCGCTCGGCGGGGTCCACCACCGCCATGGTGTAGGACTGGCGGGTGGGCACGTCCATCTGGGAGATGCAGAAGCGCGCGAGCAGCACCGCCACCGCCAGGGGCAGGGTCGGCATGAGGGGGACCAGGATCAGGAGGACG
>DASRTO010000154.1:0-10748 GCA_035655915.1 Anaeromyxobacteraceae bacterium | reverse complement strand
CGACCGGGGCGCCGCCTCGCCGACAGGTTCTCGCGCCGAGGGCGGCGCCTCATGCATAACAGAGTCCGGGGCGCGGCGAAAGTCGATGTGGGGGTGGCTGTCGCACCCGGCCCGCCCGGCCTCACCGCTCGGCAGCCGGTCCCAGCCAGTCGGGAGGCAGCGCCAGCACCGGTCCCATCTCCGAGAGGAGCGAGGCGGCGCGCACCTCGGGGAGCTTCTCCGCCAGGGCGCGCAGCGCCTGCCCCTCGGCGGCCAGCGAGCCCAGGCCGGCGGCGATGTCGTCGGGGAAGCCGGCGCGTGGATCGACCCGCCGGACCTCCGCCTGGCCCCGGGCCAGCCCGGCCCGCTGCTCCGCCAGCGCCACCGCGTCGTCGAGGGACCCCAGCCGGTTCACCAGCCGCCGCTCCAGCGCCTGGGCCCCGGTCCAGACCCGCCCCTGGGCGGCCTCCTCGACGGCCGGCGGCGGGAGCTTGCGCCCCTCGGCCACCGCCTCCACGAACTGCTGGTAGAAGGAGCCGAGCTGGCGCTCCAGGAGGCGGCGCTCCTCCGGCGTCCAGGGCTTCAGGGGGGAGTCGAGGCGCGCCTTCTCGCCGCGCTGGTCCGAGAAGAGCCCCACCCCCAGCTTCTGCAGCAAGCCGGAGAGGTCGGCCTTGAGCGCGAAGACGCCGATGGAGCCGGTGAGGGTGGAGGGCTCGGCCAGGATCTCGTCGGCGCCGGCGGCGACCAGGTAGGCGCCGGAGGCAGCCACGTCTCCCATGGACGCCACCACTGGCTTGCCCTGGCGCCGCGCCTCCCGCACCGCCCGCCAGATCTCGGCGGAGGCGAAGCCGTCGCCGCCCGGGGATTCGAGCCTGAGCACGATGGCGCGGACCGAGCCATCCCCGGCCGCCGAGGCCAGGGCCCGGGTCAGCGTCTCGGCGCCGGCGATGGTGCCGCCGAAGGGGTCGATGCGGCTGCGCCCAGCGGTGATGGCGCCCTCGACGCGGATCACCGCCACCGCCGGGCGCGGACCCCAGCGCCGGGCTCCTCGCGGGCCGCTGGTGTCGAGGCCGGTGGCCAGGAAGCCCCCCACGCCCTGGGCCCGTAGGCGCTCCTCCACCTGGTCGGGCCAGAGGGTGGCGTCGACGAGCCCCTGACGCCGCGCCTCCTCCGCCGTGAAGACGCCCTGGTTTACCAGCTCCCGCACCCGCGCCTCGGGCAGCCTGCGGGCCTCGGCCACCCCCCGCACCAGGCGGCCGAAGCGGTCGTCGAGCAGCGAGGCCACCACCTCCCGCTCCGGCTCGCTGGGCCCGGAGCGGGTGAGGATCTCCGGGGCGCTCTTGTAGCGGCCCACCGTCACCGCCTCGAAGGCCACCCCCAGCTTGGAGAGCCCCTCCTTGAGGAAGATCCGGGTCGAGGACAGGCCGTTCACCGTCACCACCGAGGCCGGCGGAGCCAGGATCTCGCCGGCGGCCGCGGCCAGCCAGTACTCGCGGGTGCCACCGCCGGCCAGGTAGGCCACCACCGGCTTTCTCTCCCGCACCGACAGCAGCGCCGCCCGCAGCTCCTCGATGCGCCCCTCCCGCAGCGGCAGCTCGTCGCCGACCCGGAGCACCAGCGCCGAGACGCTGGGGTCGTCGCGGAGCTCCCGCAGCCGCCGCAGCAGCGTTCCGTAGGGGTCGGGCTCGGCGCCGAAGATGAGCGCGATGGGTGATGGGCGTTGCAGCTCCCGGGCCAGGTCCAGGGACTGGATGCGGCGGAGCCACGAGCGGGCGTAGCGGCGGGCCGAGAGGCGTAACCCGACCAGGCCGGAGGAGTCCGGCGCCCCGAAGTCGTCCACGGCGTTCCAGGCCACCACCGCCCCGAAGTGGGGCTGCTGCAGCCCCAGCCCCAGCTGGTAGACGGTCGCCCCCAGCGCTCCCTGGGCCTCGCGGAGCGGGAACAGCGCCTGCGCCTGGAGCGAGAGCCCCAGCTCGAGATTCACCGAGAGCGTGGTCTGGAGGTTGCGGGTGATGAAGGCGCCCCGCCCCTGGTCGTCGGCGTTGAGGTCCAGGTCCAGCTGCGCCAGGCCGTCGCCCCCGCGCAGCGCGCCGCCGAAGGCGTAGCGCACCGGGAGGCTCTGGCCGGCGAGACGCGCCTGCATCCCCAGCACCGAGGCGCCCAGCGAGAGGAAGCGGAAGGGGCGCAGGGTGGCGCCCGCGTCCATGGAGAAGAGCGCCCCCCAGGCCGGGTCGGGAGAGGAGTAGAAGGCCCAGGCGTAGCCCATGGAGAAGGTCTGGCCGAAGCCCAGCGCCAGCGCCAGCGTGGACCGGAGGTAGCGCGGCGAGCCGGCGGGGCTCATCCACTCCAGGGCCAGCCCGGGAACCAGCGGCCCGAGCGGCGCCGCCAGGTAGAGGCCGTTGCCGCCGGAGTCGTCGCGCCCGTGCTGGTAGAAGTACTGCAGGGCGAGGCCGTCCACGAAGCCCAGGCCGGCCGGGTTCACCGACACGGCGGTGGGCTCCTCGGCCCCGGCCACGGTGCCGGGGACCGACAGCCCCACCGGCAGGCCGCGGGCCCGGTCGACGGCGACGGAGGACTGGGCCAGGGCGGCCGGGGCCAGCGCCAGGGCGGCGCAGGCGAGGGCGAGGCGGGTGGTCATGGGGCGCGATTCTAGCCGCGGGCGCGGGAGTCCCCGCGGAAATCCTGGGGCCTCCGGCGGGGGACGAGCCCCCGCCCTACTCGGCGTCCTCGACCGCCCGCAGATCGGCCTCCGAGAGCGGGACCAGGTGCCCGGCGCGGTACTGCTCGAAGACCTGAAGGAGCGCCTCCTTGTGGGGCCGCACCCTACCGAGCGGGCACTTCTCCCACTCGGAGAACGGCTCGTCGCAGTAGCCGAGGCGCTTCTCGCCGCACTTGGGCTGGAGGTAGCCGCCGATCTCCGGGACGGACCTCACCACCTCGCGCCGCATGAGGGCCACCATGTGGCGGATCTCCCACTGGGCCCGCCAACACAGGCGCAGGTCGGCGATGTGCAGGAGCTCGGTGAAGTTCACCATCACCTGGAAGTTGGTGGGGGTGGCATTGGGGAGGACGAAGCGCGCGTCCTCGGCCGGGATGCCCTGGTCCAGCGCCAGGCGGTAGACCCGGGTCACCTCCCGCATCAGGCGGTCGTACTCCTCGGAGAGCCCCGCCTTCTCCCAGGTCTTCGGCCGGACGTACTCCAGGCGGTCCTCCTTGTACTTCACGTAGCGTTGCGACTGCTGCTCGAAGCTGATGCCGATGCGGTGGCGCACGAACTGGTGGGAGAGCGACCGCGACACGCCGGAGATGCCGAACCAGAAGACCACCTGCTCCAGGGGGCTGGCGTGGCCGGTCCTGAGGCGCTCCCCGATGAACTCGCGCACCTTCTCCCGGGAGATGGTGCCGTCCCGGATCTCGCTCCACACCTCGCCGGGGGTCTTGGGGCTGTAGCAGGTGCGGAAGGCCGCGTAGAGCTTCTGCAGCGGGTCCCGCGCGTAGTCGATGAGCATCACCTCGAGCGGCATGGCGGGGGTATAGCCCCTCCCCCGTGGCGCGGGAAGGGACCGGACTGCCGCGCGGCCCAGGAGGGTCTGGGCGGCGCCGCCGGGTTTTGGACCTGCGCCGCCTTCCGCTGGCGGGCCCGGGCCTTGCGCGATCCGGCGCGCGACCGACCCGCCTGGACTCCCACGAATCCGGGATGTCGTGGTCAGGGTGATCTGGTTAAGTGACCAAGTCATGACGCCCGTCGCACTGGTGCAGGATCTAGGGCGCCTCGCCCCTCGCCGCGGCGCCGACCCGGAGCTCTTCGTGGGGGAGCTCTCGCGCCAACTGGCCCAGGCCTCGGCCCACGCCTTGCCGGAGCCGGCGCCCTCCACCGCCGAAGCCCTGAGGGCGGCGATGCGGGAGAAGATCGAGCTCTCGGAGGTGGCGGCGCTGTGGATGGCCGGGGAGTTCGACCTCGAGCTCAAGCTGGCCTTCGCGCGCCTGTGCGGCGACCAGGCCCGCCACTACCGGCTGCTGGCCGACCGTCTCCAGGCCCTGGACGCGGGTGCGGCGCGGCTCGACCCGCTGGCGCGCGGCCACACCCCGCTCTTCCGCTATCTCAAGTCCCTGGAGACGCCGGCCGAGCGGCTGGCGGCGGGCCTCCTGGCTCGCCAGGGCCTGGCCCGAGCCCGGGGCGCGGCCCTGGCCGACCTGTGCCAGGGGCGCGGCGACGAGGACACGGCGCGGCTCCAGCGCGAGGTGATCGGGCCCGAGGAGGCGGAGCACCGCGAGATGGGGTGCCGCCTCCTCTTGCGGTTCGCGCTCACCCCCGAGGACCAGGAGCGGGCCCGCCGCGCCCTGGCCCGGGCCGTCCAGCTCTCCGAGGAACGGCGCGAGCCGGGGCGGGGCAAGCCCGCCACCGCCCGCGGCTCCGCCGGGTAGCCGGCCCGGGGGCCGCGCGTCGAGCCCCGGCGGGGACGATCAACCCCTGAGCGCCGCGGCCACCACGCCGGGAAGCTGCAGCAGGTTGCCGGTAGCGGCCAGGCGGGTGAGGCGCCGCCCGAGGGCGTGGGCGGTGCGGTGGCTGGGGAAGTAGGGGAGCTTCACCGGGCTCATCACCGGGTGGCGCAGCACCACCTTCTCCACCCGGTCCAGCATCAGGGTGTTGTGGACCCAGCCGCGGCCGCTCTGGATGTCGGTGAGCGGGGAGCCGGGGGCGGCGCCCCAGGGGGTGTTGCCGACGGCGAAGGCCAGGCCGGGCCAGACGTTGACAGCCACCGTGCCGTAACGCAGCCGGGCGATGGCCCGCTCCACCGCCTTGCCGGTGGCCGGGTCGGAGAGGGTCGAGGGATGGACCACCAGCACCGCCGCCAGCGTGCCCCACAGGCGGCGGTTGCAGAACTCCACGGCGGCGTCGAGGAACTCCACCGGGTCCGGACTCCCCAGCGGCACCTCGGAGAGAATGGAGCAGAAGGGCTCCACCCGGAAGGCGTTCTCGCCGGCGTCGGCGGCGTCGAGCCCCTCGATGAGCGTCCAGGGGAGGGTGCCCACGCCCCCGCCCTCGGTGCGCAGCCGCTCCCGCCCGGAGGTGAGGGAGCGCCAGCGGTCGGGCGCGCCCGGGTACCAGGCCTTTCGGGCCGGCACCAGCGCCATGTGGCGCATCACCAGGTCGAGGAAGCGCTCGCGGGCGGGCCAGCCGCGCGGCGTCACCAGCATCTTGCCGGCGATGCAGTTGAAGGAGGCGTTGTGGGTCACCATCCCGGCCACGTCGTCGGCCTGCCAGGCGAGCTGCCGGTCGGTGTAGGGGCCGGGGACCAGGATCACCGGGGTGACGTTGCCGAGCTCGCTGGTGACCTCCTTGGCGAGCAGCGGCGTCTCCCGCGCCATGCGCTCGGCCCGCTCCGGGCCGGGCGGGCCCCACACCAGGAGGTCGTGGGTCCGGTCCGACCCGGTGATGTGGACCTCCTCCACCGCAGCATGCCCGGCCAGGAAGGCCCCCTCCTCGGCGCCGCCGTACACCACCGAGAGGAAGCCACGCGCCACCGCCGGGGCGAAGGCCTCCTCCAGGAAGGGGCCCAGGTAGGCGTTCACCGGGTTGAGCTTCAGTACGCAGACCTTCCCCTCGTTGAACGTCTTGGTGAGGACGTCGGCGGCCGGGATGGCGTTGACGTTGCCGGCCCCCAGCACCAGGCACAGCCGCCCCTGGTGGTCGGGCCGCCGGTAGAAGCCCGCCCGGCTCCGGTCCAGGCCGGCCTCGTCCAGGCCCTCCTCCATCACCACCTCGCCGGAGGCGCCCACGAAGAGCATCGAGTCCAGGCGGTCGCCGGGGAAGACCCGGAGCGAGAGGCGCCCCTCGGCGGTACGGCCGGGCCGGGGCACCGGGGTGGTGCCGTTGCGCTCCAGGCTCTCGAGCGAGCGGATGAGCTGCGAGAGGATGCGCAGGGTCACGTAGGGGCCGCCCAGCCACTCCTCGCCCTCGAGCGGCGAGCCCTCGGGGATCCCCTTGGCGGCGCAGGCGGCGGCCACGCTTCGCTCCGCCACCCGGGCCGTCCCGGCCATGAGGGCGCGGGCCAGGGCCGTCTTCTCGCGCAGCGGGAGGCGGGCCCACTCGCCGGCCCGATCGCGGACCCGCGACACCGCCTCCTCGAGGCGGCCGCGATCGGTGGGACGGGGGAAGGTGAGGGCGACGGACATGACACCTCCTGGCCCCGATCCTAGGCCGGCCGGCCCCGCCTCGCCGCCCGCCGGATGGGGCGTGGTCAGGCCGCCGTCAGCGTGGCCAGGGTCACCTCGGGGGGCGAGTTCACCCGCAAGTCCCAGAACGAGCTTCCCACGCCCCGGTTCACGTAGAGCTGCACGCCGTCCAGGCGGTAGAGCCCGCGCCGGTACGGCTCGCCGGCCACCAGGTAGGCCAGCGGGGAGAGGATGGGCAGCGAGATCTGGCCGCCGTGGGTGTGGCCGGAGAGGCACAGCCCCTTCTGGCCCAGTTTGGCGAGTTGGCGCGCCGTGGTGGGCCAGTGCGCCAGGACGAGCCGGGAGCCCCCGGGCGCGCCCTTCAGCGCCCGCTCCGGGTCGGCCTGCCTGGTGTAGCCGTCGTCGATCCCCACCACCGTGAACGGCTCGCCGCGCATGGTGAGGGTGGTGTGCTGGTTGCGCAGCACCGCATAGCCCAGGCCCTCCAGCGACTCGGTCGCGCCCCCCGGGTCCACCCAGTGGTCGTGGTTGCCGAGCACCGCAACCGACGGGGCGGAGAGCCCCCCGAGCAGCTCGCGCAGGAGCCCCACGCCCGCCCGCTCCTTGGAGAGGTAGTCGCCGGTGAGCGCCACCAGGTCCGGCTCGAAGGCGTTGGCCGCCTCCACCGCGGCGCGGATGCGCTCCGGCGGCGTGTGCGGCCCGACGTGCACGTCCGAGATCTGCACCACCTTGAGGCCGTCGTGGGCCGGGTGCAGCCCGGGGACGGCGAAGGCGCGCTCCTCCGACACCGGCACGTCCGGGCCGCCGGCCAGGACCGGGCCCGCCCCCCCGGCGGCGGCGAGCGCCGCGGCGCCGCGGAGGAAGTCGCGCCGGCCGAACCGTTCCATCGGAGCACACCTTAGCGGCGTGGCGCCCGTTCCGCCAGGGACCGGGGTGGCAGGTTGACGCACCCGGGGTGGGAGGCTATCAGCGCGCCCCGGAGAGCCCAGGCTCGGCCGCTGACGGCCGGCACGAATGCCGCCGCGCGGGCGGCCGCGCCGCCCCCGCCCGCGCGCCCCGGAGCGCGCTCTCCCCTACTTGCCGCCCAAGAGCGAGGCCGGCGACACGCCGAGCGCCCGAGCCATCTTCTCGACGGTCTCGAGCGGCGGAGACCGCTGGCCGCGCTCCAGCATGGAGACGTAGGAGACGGAGATGCCGACCCGGTCGGCGAGCGCCTTCTGCGAGAGCTTCTTCTTGGCGCGTAGCCGCCGCACGTTGCCAGCGAACTTGGTGAGCAGGTCCATCACTGACAGTTTCTAGCAGGGGCGCCCCGCCGGATGTGGGACCTTTTTGGGGGTGCACGGATTTTCGGGGCCGGCCCGCCCCGGATAGGATCCGGGGCATGCTCCAGGGTGACCTCGCCACGCTGCCGCTCCCGGACCTTTTCCAGTGGGTGGACGCCGCTCGCCGCTCCGGCGTCGTGGAGATCGAGCCCGGCGAGGGGCCGCCCTTCTGGGTCGAGGTGCGCGACCGGCGGGTGGTGAGGGCGGCGCGCCCACCCGCCGAGCCGGGGCTGGCGAGCCTTTCGGGCTGGGCGCTTCCCATGCCGGCCCAGAGCCTGTGGCCCGAGGCGGCGCACGACCGGCTGGTGGACCTGTTCCTCGGGCCGGAGGTGGGGCGCTTCAGCTTCGCCGAGGACGCCGGGGGTTTCGACGACGGCGTCCCGCTCGAACTCCCGGTGAGCCAGCTGGCGCTGGAAGGGCTGCGCCGGCTCGACGAGTGGCCCCGCCTCGACCGCAGCTACCCGAGCGAGGCGGCGTTGCTGCACGCCGACGGCGGCGGGCCGGCGCGTTCCCCTGGCCTGGCGGCGGTGCTGGAGGCGGCCCGGCGGCGCCTGTCGCTGGCCGAGGCGCGCCTGGCGCTCATGCTCTCGCGGCCGGCGCTGCTGCGGCGGGTGGAGGCGCTGCGCGAGGCGGGCCTGGCCCACGTGGAGGGGGCGGCCGCCCAGGCCGACCCCATCGCGCGACTCATCGACCAGGCCCAGGCGCTGGTGCGCGAGCGCCAGTTCGACGAGGCAGCCCACGTCTTCAAGAGCCTCCTGGCCGCCGACCCGTCCGACCGGCGGGTCCGGCACCTGCTGCGGGAGGCGGAGCGGGAGCATCTGGCGGCGCTGTACGAGGAGCTCTCGCCCATGGCCGTCCCGGTGCTCCTGGGAGGGGCGGCCAGCCTGGAGTCGCCGGCGGGGCGGCGCCTCTCCGCGGCCGACCGCGAGGTGGCCGAGCGCGTGAACGGGCGCTGGGACGTGGCCTCGGTCGCCCTGGCCTGCCCGCTCCGGGAGGTGGAGACCCTGAAGGCCCTGCGCAAGCTGATGCGGCTCGGTCTGGTGGACCTGGCCGGACGCCAGGGCCCTTCCCGCTAGGTGCCCACCCGCTCCGCCTTCACCCGCGCCGCCACCAGGACGTAGAGCGCGAAGAGGGCGTCCCGCTCCCCGAGCCCCTGGTCGGGCCTGCCGGCCAGGCGGCACAGGCGCAGGTACTCGACGCCGTCGAGGCCCAGCAGCGCCGCCCGGGCGGTGGGCGCCTCGTCGGCGACCGGCAGGGACTGGAGCAGCTCCGCCACCGCCTGGGCGGCGGTGCGCACCGCCAGGCCGTAGGTGCGGTCGCG
The DNA here is from genome assembly GCA_035655915.1 of Anaeromyxobacteraceae bacterium. Lineage (GTDB taxonomy): Bacteria > Myxococcota > Myxococcia > Myxococcales > Anaeromyxobacteraceae > DASTPH01. Next base: position 1,949 of record DASRTO010000154.1, on the reverse strand, counting down.
GATGGCCATCTCCACGTCGGCCACCTCGATGCCGGCCCCGGGGAAGAGGCGGGCAAAGGAGAGGTCGAGGCGGGCGGCGCGGTCCGGCCTGGGCAGCGCCACCGCCGGGGCCGGGGTGGGGACGGCCTCGGCGACCGCCTCCAGCTCGCGGGCGATGCCCTCGCGGTCCGCCCCCGCGGGGCCGCCCGGGCGGGGCACCGGGGTGGGGCGCTGGGGCTGGCGCGCCTTGAGATCGGCGACCACCAGGCGGGTGATCTCCTTGAGTGCCGGCATGACGTTGTCGCCGCGGGAGGCCACCGTCTCGAACTCGGGCACGCCGCGGGGGTTCAGGTCGGACCGCATGCTCGCCGCCGGCATGGCGCCGGCCAGGTCGCGCTTGTTGTACTGGATCACCAGCGGGAAGCGCGTGAGGTCGATCCCCAGCTCGGCCAGGTTGGTCTGGAGGTTGTCCATCGACTCGAGGTTGGAGTCGCGGGCCTGGGGCTGTGAGTCGCCCACGAACACCACCCCGTCGGCGCCGTTCAGCACCAGCTTGCGGGTGGCGTCGTAGAAAACCTGGCCGGGCACGGTGTAGAGCTGGAGCCGGATCTTGAGCCCGCGCACGTGCTCGATCTTCACCGGGAGGAAATCGAAGAACAGGGTGCGGTCGCCCTCGGTGGAGAGGCTGATGAGCTCGCCGCGGCTCTGCTCGCGTACCGCCCCGTAGACGTGGCGCAGCGAAGTCGTCTTCCCGGACAGGCCCGGGCCGTAGTACACGACCTTGGCCGAGATCTCGCGCGAGAGCGGGTTCAAGGTCGACACCCCCGGATTGTAGCGGAGGGGAGGGGGCTCCCAAAGGCGACGGCCCGGCGCCCGATATCGGAGCGGCGGGGCGCCGGACGACGGTGCGCGGCGCGGCCGACCCGCGGCCGGGGGGTCGCCGGGCGGCCCGGAAAGCCGCGCCGGCCCGGGGCGTTGGGCGCCGCGGCGGCTGGCACCGGGGCTGCACTCCAGGCCGGCATGGACGATACCCGGACCTTCGAGGACCTGGCCCGGCACGCCGCCGCCGAGGGGGCCGCCGCCGAGTGTGCCGCCGAGGCGCTGGAGCTTGAGCGGCGCTCGGCCCTCCTGCCGCGCCTGCGCGCCGAGGCGCTCCAGCGGGCCGCCCGCGGCCTGCGCCTGGCCCACCGCCTGCTCGGGCCGCTGGCGCCCGGGGCGCGCTGCCAGGCGCGCGGCTTCACGCGCGCCGGCCGCCGCGGCGCCCTGGCGGCCGGGCACCTGGCGCTGGTGCAGGGGCGCCCCGGACACGCCGAGATCATCGGCGAGGGGCTGCACGAGGCCGCGCCGCGCCACCCGGCCGGCCTGCGCCTCGTGGGCCAGGCGCTCCTGGCCCAGGGGCGCTATCGGCCCGCGGTGCGAGCCTTCCGCGGCGCGATGGCGCTCGACCCGGACGATGGGTACGGGCGGGCTCTGCACGCCGAGGCGCTGTGGCTGGCGGGCGACCGGGAGACGGCCCTGGGGGCGCTGGCGGCGCTCAGGGAAGGCGCCGGGCCGGCGGCGGCGCTGGCGGAGGCGCTCGCCGAGGCGTTCCAGGTGGGGGCCATCCCGTCGCGGCTCCCCGGCGACCGCTGGGCGGTGCCGTGACCCCGCGGGTCGAGGGCGGCGGGCCGAGGGCCGACGGGAGCTCGGTCCGGCGGGAGGCCCGCGGCTTCGGCGAGTACCTGGAGGCAGCCCGCCAGGCGGCGGGACGGGCGGCCGCCGCCGGGGCGGCCTGCCGCGCGGCGAGGGCGGGCGAGGCCGGGCCGGAGGCCGGGGCCTCGCCCCGCGCCGCCGCGGTCCGCCGGCGCGCCGAGGCCGACGGCCTCGACGACGGGCTGGCCGCGCGGCGGCACGGGCTCGACGCCTCGGAGCGGAGCGACCTGGGTCGGCGGGTGGAACCCCTACCCGGCGCTCTGGCGCCCGCCGGCGGG
>DASRTO010000153.1:0-7493 GCA_035655915.1 Anaeromyxobacteraceae bacterium | reverse complement strand
TCTCCGACGTGAAGTGCTACTTCCGCTGGGGGACCCGCTACCAGGCCGCTCGGCAAGAGGTGCTGAACCGCCTCCAGTTCGTGCAGCTGCCGCAGGGGCTCCAGCCCCAGCTCTCGCCCTGGAACGCCATCGGCGAGGTCTTCCGCTACTTCGTGGCCGGCAAGGGCTACACCCTGGCCGAGCTCAAGACCGCCCAGGATTGGATCCTGGAGCGCGAGTTCCGCCAGGTGCCGGGGGTCATCGACGTCACCGGCTTCGGCGGCCTGACCCGCCAGTACCACGTCGACGTGGACCCCAACCGGCTGCGCGGCCACCAGGTCACCCTAGCCCAGCTCCAGGCGGCCCTCGCCGCCTCCAACCAGAACGTGGGCGGGCAGCGCCTCACCGTGGGCGAGCAGTCCTACACGGTGCGCGGCGTCGGCCTCATCCGCTCGGTCAAGGACATCGGCGACGTGGTGGTGGCGGCCCCCAAGGGGATGCCGGTGCGGGTGCGCGACGTGGCCGAGGTGCGGGTGGACGCGGCGCCGCGGCTGGGGATCATCGGCCACGACGAGGAGCCGGACGTGGTGCAGGGGATCGTGCTCATGCGCTACGGCGCCCAGACCAAGGGGACGCTGGAGGGCGTCCACGCCCGTGTGGAGCAGATCCGCAAGAACCACCTCCTCCCTCCGGGCATGGAGATCGTGCCCTACTACGACCGGGGGGCCCTGGTCTCGCTCACCACCCGCACCGTGCTGGAGAACCTGCTCCTGGGCATGGGGCTGGTGGTGCTGGTGCTGATCCTCTTCCTGGGGCACTGGCGGGCGGCGCTGGTCACGGCGGTGAACATCCCGCTGGCGCTCCTGGCGGCCTTCGCCGGGATGGTGGTCTCCGGCACCCCGGCCAACCTCATCTCACTGGGGGCGGTGGACTTCGGCATCGTGGTCCACTCCACGGTCATCGTGGTGGAGAACGTCTTCCGCCACCTGGGCTCGGGCGGGAGCGGCTCGATGCGGGGGCGCATCCTGGCGGCGGCGGCCGAGGTGGGGCGGCCGCTGGGCTTCTCCACCCTCATCCTGGGCGTGGCCTTCCTGCCGCTCTTCACCATGACCGGCGTCACCGGCGTCATCTTCGCGCCCATGGCCCACACCTACGCCCTGGCCATCGGCGGGGCCATCGTGCTGGCGCTGACGCTCACCCCGGTTCTGCTCTCCCGCGCCATGCGGCCGGACCTGGAGGACCGGGAGAACGCGCTCATGCGCTGGCTGCACCGCCTCTACGCCCCCACCTTCGACGCGGCGCTGCGGCGGCCGCGGCTGGCGGTGGGGCTGGCGCTGGCCCTGGTGCTCGCCCCCTTCGCCCTCTTCCCCTTCGTCCGCACCGAGTTCATGCCCAAGCTGGAGGAGGGCAACTTCTGGATCCGGGCCACCCTCCCTGCCTCCATCTCCCTGGAGCAGTCGATGAAGTACGTGGGGCGCATGCGGGAGCTGGTGCGGTCGCACCCCGAGGTGGTGACGGTGGTGTCCCAGATCGGCCGCCCCGACGACGGCACCGACGTCTCCGGCTTCAACAACATCGAGCTCTTCGCGCCCCTCCGGCCCTTCGGGGAGTGGAAGGGCGGCCTCACCAAGGAGCGGCTGACCGAGGCGCTGTCCCGGCAGCTCTCCGACGCCTTCCCCGGGGTGATCTTCAACTTCTCCCAGATGATCGCCGACAACGTCGAGGAGGCGCTCTCCGGAGTGAAGGGGGAGAACTCGGTCAAGGTGGTGGGCCCCGACCTGCAGGGCAACGAGGCCCTGGGCGACGCCGTCTCCGACGTCATGGCCGGCGTCCAGGGCGTGACCGACCTGGGCCTGCTCCGATCCATGGGACAGCCCAGCATCCGCATCGTCCCCGACCGCGTCCGCGCCGCCCGCTACGGCCTCAACACCGGGGACATCGAGGCGGTGGTCCAGGCGGCGGTGGGCGGCCAGGCGGTGACACAGGTCTACGAGGGGGAGAGGCACTTCGACCTGGTGGTGCGCTGGCTCGAGCCCTTCCGGCGCGACCTGGAGGCCATCCGGCGCATCACCGTGGCCGCCCCCGACGGCTCGCAGATCCCGCTGGGCGAGATCTGCGAGATCGGCGCCGAGGACGGGCCGGCAGTCATCTACCGGGAGGACGGGCGGCGCTACACCCCGGTGAAGTTCTCGGTCCGGGGGCGCGACCTGGGGTCCACCATCGGCGAGGCGCAGGCCCGCATCGCCGAGAAGGTGAAGATCCCCTACGGGACGAACCTTCAGTGGGCCGGCGAGATCAACCAGCTCCGGGAGGCCATGGGGCGGCTGGTGGTGGTCATCCCCATCGCGCTCCTGGCCATCGGCCTGCTGGTGTACCTGGCGGTGCGCGGCTGGGTGGACTTCGTGCTGGTGTTCGCCTCCATCCTCATGGCCTCCACCGGTGGCTTCCTGGCCCTCATCGCCACCGGCGAGAGCTTCTCGGTGTCGGCGGCCATGGGGTTCGTCTCCATCTTCGGAGTGGCCATCCAGAGCGCCATCCTGGTGGTGAGCCACGCCCAGAAGCTGTGGAGCGAGGGGAGGGGCCTCGAGGACGGGGCCCGACTGGCCGGCGAGCAGCGCTTCCGGCCGGTGCTCATGACCACCCTGGTGGCCACCCTGGGCCTCCTGCCGGCGGCGGTCTCCAACGGCATCGGCGCCCAGACCCAGAAGCCGCTGGCCATCGTGGTCATCGGCGGCGCGCTGGCGCTGGCCCTGCTCACCCGGCTGGTCCAGCCGCCGCTCCTGGTCATCCTGCACCGGCGCTGGCCGGGGACCGCGGTCGCGCCAGCGCCACCCGCGCCCTGACTGTGATGGCGGCAAACGGCTGCCGCGAGCCCCCGGACGTAGGGCGGGGGCTCGTCCCCCGCCGGGAGCGCGTGCGGGGACTACCTTCTACGTGAGCGTCCAGCACAACGTCACCGGGCACGGGGTCATCCTGGCCATCACCGGCTGGCGCTGAGCAGCGAGCGCCTGCGCGAGCTCCGTCCGCGACGGCGGCCCGACGGCGCGTTCCGTCGCGGCCGGGGCGCCTGCGTTTCGCGCCGGGTGTAGTCAGTCCCGCGCGTCCTCCTCCTGCACCAGGCGCCACATGGCGGCCGCGTCCGGGGCCCCGAGCAGCGCCTCGCGAAAGGCCGGGCCCTTGAAGAGCCGGCTTACCCGGGCCAGCGCCTTCAAGTGCGAGCCGGCGGCGCTCTCGGGCGCGAACAGCGCCAGGAAGAGGCGGGTGGGCCGGCCGTCGATGGCCTTGAAGTCCACCCCCCGGGACGAGCGCCCCAGGCTGGCCGCCAGCGCCGGCAGGCCGGCCACCTTGGCGTGGGGAATGGCCACCCCCTCGCCCACGCCGGTGGAGCCGAGCTTCTCCCGCTCCAGCAGCACCTCCAGCAGGCGGCGCTCCTCCAGGCGAAAGGCCTGCGCCACTGGCCGCGCCAGCTCGGCCAGGACCGCGGCCGGGCCGTCGCCGGCGAGCTCCGCGATCACCGCCTCCGGGCGCAGGAAGTCGACGAGCTTCATGGGTGGCCCGCGCCGCACGCTAGCGCGGGCCTCCCGGTGGTTCAAGCGCGCAATCCGACGGAGCCGGCGAGCACAGGCCCAGCCGGATGAGGCTGGGCCGGAGCGAGCGGGGGGAATGGGGGGGCAGCAGACCCCCCATCTCCATGTCCGCAGGTCCAGCCGGATGAGGCTGGACCGGAGCGAGCGGGGGAGGAGGCAGGCTCCGCCTGCCGACGGGCGAAGGCGAAGCCGGAGCAATCCGATGACCCGGGGGGGCCTCATCCCCCCGGTACTACGACGCCGCGCTGGCCTCGATGAGGTCCAGGTTCCCGTCGTCGCGCCGGTAGACCACGTTGATGGCGCGGTTGCCGGCGTTCTGGAACACGTAGAAGCGGCTGTTCATGAGGTCCATCTGCATGATGGCCTCGTCGAGCGACATGGGCCTCGTCTGGAAGACCGAGCTCCTCACCACCCGGGGCGACGGCTCCTCCTGCACCTCGTCGTGGCGCACCTCCACCGGCACCCAGCCGTGGGGGATGTGGGTGGGCTTGTGGTTCTGGAGCTTGGCCTTGTGCTTCTTGAGCTGCTTCTCGATCTTCTCGGCGGCCATGTCGATGGAGGCGTACATGTCGCCGGAGCGGGCGCGGCCCCGCAGCAGGAAGTGCCCGGCCTTCATGGTGAGGTCGGCGTGGTGGTCGAGGTTCTCGAGGTGCAGCACGGCGTGGGCCTCGGTGGGCCGGTCCACGTAGCGCTGGATGTGCGAGAGCTTCTCCCGCACGTGGGCCTTCAGGGCTTCGGTGGGATCGAGTTGCCGGAAGGTGATGTTCACCTGCATGCCACGCCTCCTTGGGGGGACGGCCCTGGAAATGCTTCGGCCGCGGCCCGCCGACTCCGGGGAGGAGCCCGCGTCGCCACGGCCGAGGTGCTGACCGATGCCGGACGGCATCATGCCCGCGTTCATCATAGCAAACCGCCGCCGCCGGGATCGCGTCCCTCCCGGGCGGGGCGGGCGGCCGGCTAGAAGTACTTCTTGCGCCGGGAGCTGGGCAGGATCCCCAGCACCTCCCGGTACTTGGCCACGGTGCGGCGGGCGATCTCGATGCCCTGCCCCTTGAGCAGCTCGACGATGCGCTGGTCGGAGTGGGGGTGGCGCGGGTCCTCGGCGCCCACGATCTGCCTGATGTGGCTCTTGACCGCCTCGCTGGCGATCTCGTCGCCGCCGGTGCGCTGGATCGCAGAGTTGAAGAAGAACTTGAGCTCGTAGATGCCCTGCGGCGTGTGCACGTACTTGTTGGTGGTGACCCGCGAGACGGTGGACTCGTGCATGCCGATGTCCTCGGCCACGTCCCGCAGGATGAGGGGCTTCAGGTGGCCGATGCCCCGGTCGAGGAAGTCCCGCTGGAACTTCACGATCGACTCGGTCACCTTGTAGATGGTCCGCTGCCGCTGGTGGATGGAGCGGATGAGCCACACCGCGCTGCGTAGCTTCTCCTGGATGTACTCCTTGGCGTTGCCGGCCTTCCCGTTGCGCAGGGCGCTCCGGTAGAGCTGGCTGATGCGCAGTTTGGAGAGCCCGTCGTCGTTGAGCACCGTCACGTAGCGGTCGCCCATCTTGTAGACGTAGACGTCGGGGGTGATGTACTGCGCCTCCTCCGAGGAGAAGGCGCGCCCCGGCTTGGGCTCGAAGGCGGCGATGACCTTCACCGCCTTGACCACCTCCTCCACCGTGACCTTCAGGTCCTTGGCGATGGCGGCGTAGTTCTTGGTCTCGAGATGGCGCAGGTGCCGCTCGATGATGGCCACGATCTCCGGGGTGTCGGCGTTGAGGTGGCGCGCCTGGAGCAGCAGGCACTCGCGCAGGTCCCGCGCCGCCACGCCCACCGGGTCGAGCTGCTGCACCTTCTTGAGCACGCGCTCGGCGAGCTCGATCCCTACCCCGGCCTCGAAGGCCACCCGCACCAGCGGGTCGCGGGTGGCGGCCTCCTCCGGCTCCCCCTCCACCGGCGGCATCTTGAAGTAGCCGTCCGGGTCGAGGTTGCCGATGATCAGGGCGGCCACCCGCTTCTCCTCCGGCGTGAAGCTGGAGAGGCGCAGCTGCCACAGGAGGTGGTCGGAGAGGTCGGCCTTGCGGGTGAGGGTGGCTTCCAGGCCGGGCAGCTCCTCGTCGGAGAGGCCGCGGTTGGAGGGGGCGGTGTGGCCGGTGAGCTGGTAGTGCTCCAGGTACTGGTCCCAGTCGATCTCGTTGGCGCCCTCCTCGCCCTTCACCTCCTCGAGCCGCTCCGCCTCCTTGGGCGCCGGGGCGGCCTCGGCGGCCTGCTGCTCCGACGGGCTCTCGGCCTCGGCGCGCCCCTCCTCCTCGTCGCCCGGGTCCTCCAGCAGCGGATTCTCGGTGAGCTCGGTGCGGATGAGGTCCACCAGCTCCAGGCGCGAGAGCTGCAGGAGCTTGATGGCCTGCTGCAGCTGTGGGGTCATCACCAGCTGCTGCGTCATCTTGAGGTGTTGCTTCAGCTCCAGGCTCATGTCCTCACGCCCTCGGGCCCCCGGTGACGGCCGCCTCGTCCAGCCGGAACCTCTCGCCCAGGTACACCGCCCGGGCCCGCTGGCTGCGGGCGATCTCGGCCGGGGTCCCCTCCTCCAGGATGCGTCCGGCGTTCAGGATGTAGGCCCGGTCGCAGATCCCCAGCGCCTCCCGCACGTTGTGGTCGGTGAGGAGCACCCCGATGCCCCTGGCCCGCAGCGAGGCGATGAGCCGCTGCAGCTCGGCCACGGCGATGGGATCGACGCCGGCGAAGGGCTCGTCGAAGAGGATGTGGCGGGGGCCGGAGAGCAGGCTGCGCGCCACCTCGGCCCGCCTCCGCTCCCCGCCGGAGAGCTGCTCGCCCAGGCTCCCGGCCACCGGCTCCAGGTGGAACTCGGAGAGCAGCTGGTCGGCGCGCCGCTCGCGCTCGGCCCGGTCCACCCCCAGCGCCTCCAGCACCGCGGTGATGTTCTGCCGCACCGTCAGCTTGCGGAAGATGGACGCCTCCTGCGGCAGGTAGCCCACCCCCAGGCGGGCCCGGCCGTGCATGGGCAGCCGCGTCAGATCCCGCCCGCCCAGGCGCACCGCGCCGCCGTCGGGGACCACCAGGCCCACCACCATGTTGAAGCTGGTGGTCTTGCCGGCGCCGTTGGGGCCGAGCAGCCCCACCACCTCGCCCGGCGCCACGCGGAAGGAGACCCCGTCCACCACCCGGCGCCCCCGGTAGCTCTTCACCAGCCCCTCGGCCGCCAGCACGGCGTCGCCGCTCACCGGGCGCCTCCCGCGGCCTCGCCGGCGCGGGCCCGGCGCGGCGGGACCGGCTCGTCGCCTGGGCCCGGGACCACCGTCCCCTTGGCCTGCGACAGCGTCACCTTGTCGGCGGCCAGGTCGTAGGTCAGCTCCTCGCCCCGCATCACCGTCTTGCCGTCGCGCAGCTCGGGGTTCCCGGTGCACACCACCGTGCTGGCCTGGGCATCGAAGGTGGCCACCTCGCAGGTGGCCACCCGCTCGCCGCGGGTGAGCCGCACCTCGCCGGTGCAGACCGCCCGCCGGATCCGCCCCTGGGCGTCGTTGTCGGCCACCAGCTTCTTGCAGGTGAGCACCGCGTCCTCGCGGGTGAGCCGCACCAGCGGCTTGCCCAGGAAGACCACCCGGCGCTGCTTGTAGAGCACCTGGACCTGGTCCGCGTCCACGTGGACCGGCGGGCGCTCCCGGGGCGGCGGCTTGGGCGCGGCCAGGAGCGCCACCGCCATGGCGGCGGCCAGGGGCGTCACGGGCCGGTCCCTCCCGGCAGCGCCCGCGCCTCGAGCCGGACCCCTCCGGCGATCTGCAGGCGGCTGGTGGCCGGGTCGAGCAGGAAGCCAGGGCCCTCCAGGGTCCAGCCCGGGCCCCGGACGGAGACCGGCCAGGTCCCATGGACCAGTCGGTCGTCGGGGTCGTAGCGGGCCTCCTCGGTGGTGGCCACCTCC
>DASRTO010000152.1:0-10750 GCA_035655915.1 Anaeromyxobacteraceae bacterium | reverse complement strand
CCGGCCTCGCGAAGCTCCAGGCCCTCCTCCACCAGCGCCACCGCCAGCATGGGGCAGCCCTGCCCCACCAGCTCCCGGGCCACCTCCACCGCGCCGTGGCCGTAGGCGTCGGCCTTCACCATCCCGATGGCGGGGCGGCCGCCAACCTCCACCGCCACCCGGTAGTTGTGGGCCAGGGCCGCAAGGTCGACGACCGCCTCCGTGGGGCGCACGGGCATCGGCTGAACACTACCATCGAAGCTTCCGGAGCGCCGCTCTGCCCATCCGCTATGATGACCGGATGGCCAAGGTCGGCGGCGACGTGGACGCGTTCTGCACCCGGTGCGGTCTCCTGCTGGGCCACACCGTCATCGCCATGGTGGGACCGCGGCCGGTCAAGGTGGAGTGCAACACCTGCCGCACCGTCCACGCCTTCCGCGGCGGCCCGGCCGCCCCCCGCCCGGCGCGGGAGCGGCCGCGCCCGGCGGGCTTCGACCAGCTCTTGGCTGCCCGGGACGCCTCCACCGCCCGGAGCTACTCGCCCCGCGAACGCTACGCCGAGGGGCAGGTGCTGGACCACCCCCAGTTCGGCCGCGGCTTCGTGTCGGCGCTCCGCGACGGCGGCAAGGTGGAGGTCACCTTCCGCGGCGGCGTGAGGACCCTGGTCCACGGCAGGGGGGAGCGGTAGGCTCCAGCCCTCCCGGAGGCCGCCCCATGACCCGCCGCACCGCGCTCGCCCTCGTCGCCCTGGCCGCGGCCGCCTGCTCCGAGAAGAAGGCGGCCGCGCCCGCCGACGGCGGCGCCCCCGCGTCCCCAGGGGCGGCGGCCCCGGGCGGGGGGGCCGACACCGCCTACGTCACCGTCACCACCGCGCTGCGGCGCGAGCCCGGCGAGGCCGCCCGGGTGGCGGGGCCCGGCCCCAAGCGCGCCCAGGTGCCCAACGTCCTGGCCACGCTGCTGCGGGGGGAGAAGGTCACGCTGATGGCCGAGCGCGGCGACTGGGCCCAGGTCCTCGCCTCCGACGAGAGCCAGGGTTGGGTGAAGCGGTCGTCGCTCTTGCCCGGCCTGGGCGTCACCGAGGCCACGTTGTCGGCGCCGGCCGACGCCTTCGACCGGCCGGACCTCCTGGCGGTGAACGCCAGGCGCAAGATCGAGGCCGGGGTCCTCCTGCTGGTGGTCCGCAGCCGCGAGCTCTTCAGCGAGGTGAACGTCGGCGGGGGCCCGAACGCCTGGGTGCTCTCCGACCGGCTGCTCTCCGGTCCCCGCGACGTGATGGTGGCCAAGCTCGTCGAGAAGGCCCGCTGGCTGGTGAAGGTTGGAAAGCCGGACGACGCCAAGGCGGTGCTGGAGCTCGCCCGGACCCGGTTCGCGGACGTGCCGCTCACCCAAGTGCTGGCTACCGAGGTGCTCGGCCCCGACGCCGCCGCGCCCGAGCCCGCGGCCGGAGTGCCTCCGCCGGTGTCGCCGTTCCAGCCGGCGCCGGGGGCCGAGGGGCGGTAGGGCCAGCGCCCCGCCGAGGCGCGGACGATTCACTGACAGCCGCGAGTGCTCGACCTGAGCCGTTCACGGGATCAGGTCAAGCCGAGTGAGGCCATGAGGCGCCCCGCAGTTTTGGGGTAGCATGCCCCCATGTCCGTCGACTGGGGCGGCCGCCCGGTCTGGGCCGAGATCGACCTCGACGCGCTCGAGCACAACGTCCGCCTGATGGCGACGCGGGCCGCGCCGGCGCGCGTCTATGCGGTGGTGAAGGCCAACGCCTACGGCCACGGCGCCGTGGCCTGTGGCCGGGCGGCGCTCCGCGCCGGCGCCGCCGCGCTGGCGGTGATCTGCGTCGACGAGGCCGAGGAGCTCCGGCGCGCCGGGATCGAGGCGCCGCTGGTGGTCCTGGGCCACACCCCCGCCTCCGACGCCGAGCGGGTGGCGGCGCTCCGGCTCGAGCCGGCAGTGACCTCGCCGGAGCTCGCCGAGGCGCTGGCGACCGCGGCGCGGCGGCGCGGGGGCGAGGTCCCCATCCACCTCGAGCTCGAGAGCGGGCTCCAGCGCCAGGGCCTCCCGCCCGAGGCGCTGGTGGCGCTGGCCGAGCGGGCCCGGGCCACGCCCGGGCTGCGAGTCGCCGCGGTCTTCACCCACTTCGCCGCCGCCGAGGAGGGGGACCAGCGTTTCACCCGGGCGCAGTTCGAGCTCCTGCGCGCCGTCGCAGCGCGCCTCCCCTTCGTGCCGCTGCGCCACTGCTCCGCCTCGGCGAGCGTCCTCGCCGACCGGGAGATGTCGCTCGAGGCGGTGCGCCTCGGCCTCTCGATGTACGGCTACCGGCCGGCCCCCTGGGTTGGGGCCGACGCCGACCTGCGCCCGGTGATGGCGCTGCGGGCCCGGGTGGCGCGGGTCGTGGAGATCCCGCGCGGCGCGACGGTTGGCTACGGGCGCACCTGGGCCGCGGCGCGGCCCTCGCGCATCGGGCTCGTCATGGCCGGCTACGCCGACGGCTACCGGCGCGGCTTCTCGAACCGGGCCCACCTGCTGGTGCGCGGGCGGCGGGCGCCGGTGGTGGGGCGCGTCGCCATGGACATGTGCATGGCCGATCTCACCGGCGTCGCCGGGGCGGCGGAGGGAGACGTCGCCACGCTCCTGGGCGCCGACGGCGACGAGCGGGTGGACGCCGACGAGCTCGCCGCCATCGAGGGCACCATCTCCTGGGAGATCCTGGCGGGCGTCAGCGCCCGCGTCCCGCGCCTCTACCTGCACGGCGGCGCCGTGGAGGCGACGACGCTCGTCGAGCGCCTCCCCGCGCCCATTGGCCGTTGAAGGCCGCGCTCCGCGCCTGTTCTGACTCCATTGACCGCGAACGGCAGGCCGCTCGGACCGGCCGGTGAAGCGCCCTACCCCCTCGCCGCCGCCAGCGTCCGCTCCATGTCCTCGGGCATGGGCGCCTCCAGCACCAGGCGCTGGCCGCTGGCCGGGTGCCGGAGCTCGACGCGGGAGGCATGGAGGGGCGTCCGGTCGATGAGCACCGCTCCCGCGGCGTCGCGCAGCGGCTCCGCCTCCCCGTAGTCCGGGTCCACCGCCAGCGGGCAGCCGGCCGCGACGAGGTGCACCCGGATCTGGTGGGTGCGCCCGGTCTCGGGAACCGCTTCCAGGAGCGCCAGCGCCGGCAGCGGCGGGCGGGCCGGGAACCGCTCCAGGGTCCGGAGGTACGTCGCCGCCGCCTTGGCGCGGGGGTCGCCGGGGCGGGCCGGCCGCATCCGGCCGCGCCGGGCCGGCGCCAGCGGTGCGTCCACCCGCCGCTCCTCGGGCGGCTCTCCCCGGACGATGGCCAGGTACCTCTTCGTCACCCCCTGCCGGTCGAAGGCCATGTTGAGCGTCCGATGGGCCTCGGCGGTCCGCGCGAAGAGCAGCACCCCGCTGGTGCCGCGGTCGAGCCGGTGGACCACCCACAGCCGGCCCACCAGGGCCTCGACCTCCTCGCGCAGGGAGCGCTCGGTCGGGCCCCGGCCCGGGATGACCAGGCGGCCGGCGGGCTTGTCCACCGCTATCAGATCTGCGTCCTGGTGGAGGATGCGCACGCCCATCGTCACATCACCCGCCGCGGCGGCACCACCTTCACCGGCCCGAAGGCCTCGAGCTGGGCCCGGATCCGGGCCGCCGGCCCCACCGCCACGATGGCGCCGCCGGCGTGGGGCAGCCAGCGGCGGGACACCTCCCGGCACTGCTCGGCCGTGACCGCCCGCACCCGCTCGGCGTAACCGGTGACTTCCTCCATGGGGTAGCCGTACAGCTCCAGGTCGCACAGCTTCCCCGCCAGCTGGTCGTGCGTCTCCAGCGACAGCGGGTAGAGGCCGGCCAGGTAGCCCTGGGCCCGCGACAGCTCCTCCGCGCCCGGCCCCCCCTCACAGAAGCGGCCGATCTCCTCCAGGGCCACGCTCAGCAGCTCCCCGGTGGTCTCGGCCTTGGTGAAGCTGGAGAAGATCCACAGGCCGGCGGCCCGTCCCAGGCCGAAGCGGCTGCGCACGCCGTAGGAGAGGCCGCGGTTCACCCGGATGGTCTCGACCAGGCGGGAGGTGAAGCCCCCGCCCAGGGCGGCGTTGGCCACCACCGCCGGGAAGTAGTCCGGCGACGCCCGGCCGAAGACCGGCGTCGCCAGGCGCAGCTGGGTCTGGGTGGCGTCCGGCTTGTCCACCAGCAGCACCGACCGCGGCGCGGCCGGGGCGGCCGGGATCTCCGGCGGCGCCGCCGCCCCGGCCCGCCAACCGGCCAGGGCGCGGCGCGCCAGCCGCAGCGCGTTGCCGGGATCGACCTCTCCCACCACGGTGAGGACGGTCGAGGCTGGCCCGAACCAGGAACGGTGGAAGGCGACGGCGTCGCGCCGGCGAGCCGCCGAGAGGTCCCTGGCCCTCCCCTCCACCGGGTGGCCGTAGGGGTGGTCCCGGTAGGCGGCGCCGATCATGGCCCGGTCGGCCACCGTGGACGGATCGTCGAGGTCGTGCTCCAGCCCCGCCAGCTCCCGGCGCCGCACCCGCTCGAACTCGTCTCCGGGCCAAGCCGGCCTCGAGGCCACCTCCACCACCAGGTCCATGAGCCGGGGCAGGTCCTCGACCTGGGCCGAGAGCGCCACGTAGGTGGCGTCGTCGTCGCAGCCGGTCCCCAGGTCGGCGCCGAGCGACTCCACCAGCTCGTCGATGCGCCGCCCGCTGCGGCGCCGCGTGCCGCGCCGGGCCACCGCCGCCGCCAGGCTCGCCAGGCCGAACCGCCCCGGAGGATCCAGCGCCGCCCCGGCCCGCACCATGAGCCGGACCGTGACCAGCGGCACGCCCGGCTTGCGCGCCGCCAGCGCCGTGGCGCCGCCGGGCAGGACCTCCCGCTCCACCGGGGGAAGGCGCAGCGTCACCGCGCCCCCCGGGCCTGCTGCGGCTCGAGCCACACCACGCAGCGCTGCGCGGGATCCAGGTACTGATTCGCCACGCGGCGCACCTCGGCCGGCCGCACCCGTGCGTAGCGCTCCAGGACGCGCCCGGCCTCGCGCCAGTCGCCGAGGAGCGCCTCGGACTGGCCCAGGGCGTGGGCGGCACCGTTGTGGGTGGCCACCTCGTGCAGGAGGCCGCTGCGGAGCAGCCGGCGCGCCCGCTCCACCTCGGCCTGGCTCGTCCCGCGCGCCGCCACCCGGGACAGCTCGGCCCACAGCGCCCGCTCCACCCGGTCCGGGCGCGCCCCGGGCGCCACCTCCACCCAGATCATGAACACCCCGGGGTCGGCTCGCCAGGCCCAGCTCACGTGGACCGAGACCGCCAGCTCCAGCTCCTGCACCAGGCGGCGTCGCAGCCGCGAGGCCTCGCCGGTGGCCAGGACGACCTGCAGGACGTCCAGGGCGGCGGCATCCGCGCTCCGCGCTTCGGGGGCCCGCCAGCCGGCGAGCAGCGCCGGGGCCTGCGCCGGGTAGCGAACCGACGCCCGGCGCTCCCCCCGCTGCGGGGGCTCGCCGGCAGCCACCGGCGGCACCGGCGGGCCGGCCGGGATGCTGCCGTAGGCCCCTTCGACCAGGCGCAGGGTGGCCTCCGGCTCCAGGTCCCCCACCAGGTACAGGGCGGCGTTGCCGGGGGCGTAGTAGGTGCGGAAGAACTCCAGGCAGTCTTCGCGGCTGATGCGGTCGATGTCGTCCATCCAGCCGATGACCGGCCAGCGGTAGGGGTGGGCCAGGAACACCAGCGCCTCGAGCTGCTCCTCCATCAGGCCGAAGACCGAGTTGTCGGTCCGCAGGCGCCGCTCCTCCTTCACCACCTGCCGCTCCTGCTCCAGCGTCTCCGGGGTGATGCGCAGCGAGCGCATGCGGTCGGACTCGAGGTCCAGCACGGTGGGCAGGGCCTCGGCGGCGAAGTCCTCGTAGTAGGCGGTGACGTCGGTGGAGGTGTAGGCGTTGGAGCTGCCGCCGCGGCCCTCCAGCACCCGGTCGAACTCCTTGGGGCCGTAGCGCTCCGAGCCGTTGAACATCATGTGCTCGAAGAGGTGGCTGATGCCGGTGCGCCCCAGCCGCTCGTTGCGCGACCCCACCTGGAAGAAGGTGTAGCAGCTCACCGTCCCGGTGCCAGGGTCGGGGAGCAGTCGCACCCGGAGCCCGTTGCCGAGGGTGCGGGCCACCACCCGGTCCAGGTCGATGACGGGGCGTCGCGGCGCGCGGGGCACGGCAGTCGTTTACCGCCGGGCGGGGCGGGACGCCAGCTAGAGCGGGACGCCGCAGTGGGCGCAGCGCCCCCGGCGGCGCCGGAGTGGGAGGCCGCACCCCGGGCAGCGTTTCACCGCCGGGGAACGCCGGGGGGCCGGATTGCGCCCGTCCCCCGGGGGCGGCTTGCCCCGCTCCAGCCGGGACACGCGCTCCTCCAGCGCCTCGACGCGCGCGGCGAGGCTCGGGAGGTCGGGGCCCGGGCGGCGGGGCATGGCGGCGAGCCTGCCACAGCGGCGCTCCCCTTTGAAGTTTCCGGCGCGCCGAGGCGGCCGCCGTGCTATCTCCCGCGCCATGCCGTCGCCATCTCGGCCGGAGCCGCCGGATCCGCCCGGGGCCAGCTACCAGGACCCGGAGGTGCGCCGGATCCTGGGCCGGCCCCGCCCCGGCGCGCGCGAGGTGCCCCGCTCGCGCCAGGTCTTCGTGAACCGCAGCCTGCGCATGGACAAGGTCGAGGCGGTGGGCTTCGACATGGACTACACCCTGGCCATCTACCGGCTGACGCAGATGGAGAAGCTGGCCTTCGAGCTCACCGCGGAGCGGATGGTGGAGCGGCTGGGCTATCCCGAGTCGATCCGGTCGCTGCGGTACGACCCGGAGTTCGTCATCCGCGGCCTGGTGGCGGACAAGCAGCACGGCAACCTCTTCAAGATGGACCGGCACAACCACGTGGGGCGCTGCTTCCACGGGCGCCGGTCCCTCTCCGGCGACGAGCTCAAGCGCCTCTACCGCGACGAGAAGATCAACCTCTCGGCGCCGCGCTTCGCCTGGATCGACACCCTCTTCTCGCTCCCCGAGGCCGCCCTCTTCGCCGAGGTCATCGAGCAGCTGGAAGGGCGCGGCCAGGCCGTGGATTACGCCCGGCTCTTCGCCGACGTGCGCGAGTCCATAGACGGAGTGCACCGCGACGACACCCTGAAGGCCCTGGTGCGCCGCGACTTCGGCCGCTACCTGGTGCGCGACCCGGAGTTGGGCGCCGCCCTGCACAAGCTCCGCTCCGGCGGAAAGAAGATCTTCCTCCTCACCAACTCCCTGGCCGACTACACCGAGTCGGTGATGGCGCACCTCCTCGACGGGGTGCTGCCCGAGTACCCCTCCTGGCGGAACTACTTCGACCTGGTGGTGACCGGGGCCATGAAGCCGGCCTTCTTCTCGGAGGGGCGGCCCTTCCTGGAGGTGGGTCCGGAGGGGACGCCCGACGGCCCGGTGCGGGCCCTGGAGCGCGGCCGCGTCTACCAGGGCGGGAACCTCTCGGATTTGGAGAAGCTGTGGGGGATCGGCGGCGACCGGGTGCTCTACGTGGGCGACCACATCTACGGCGACATCCTCCGCTCCAAGAAGTCCTCGCTGTGGCGCACCTGCATGGTGGTGGAGGAGCTGGAGACGGAGATCGCCTGGCTGGAGAAGAACCAGCCGGCGCTGGAGGAGGCGGCGCGGCTGGAGGAGCTTCGGCTCGACCTGGACGACGAGGCCAGCGGCCACAAGGCCGGCCTGAACGTCCTCGACCGCCGCCTGGAGAAGGAGGCGCTGGCCCCGGAGGAGCGGGAGCGCCTGGAGGCGGAGCGGCGCCTGATGAAGGCCGACCTGGAGCGGCTGCGGCGCGCCCTCAAGGACCTGAACGCCCGGCTGGAGGCCCTGCGGCGGGAGGTGGAGGAGGGCTACAACCGCTACTGGGGGCTCACCTTCAAGGAGGGCAACGAGAACTCCCGCTTCGGCGAGCAGGTGGAGGACTACGCCTGCCTCTACACCAGCCGGGCCTCGAACTTCCTCTTCTACTCGCCCATGCAGTACTTCCGGGTGCTGCGGGCGGTGATGCCACACGAGCGGATGGCCCTGGCGCTGGCGCCCTACGGCGACGAGCACGCCGCCCCGGCGGCGGCCGACCGGCCCTCCAAGGTTGGGCGCTGAGCCCTTCAGCCGAGCGCCCGGGCCGCGACGCGCCCCGCCGTGGTGGTGTGGCCAAAGCCTCTTCCTCGCTGCGGGCCGTGAGGGTGTACGAGTAGCGGTGCCCGTTCACCATCCGGCGCAGGATCCAGACCGGCTGGCCCTTGGGGGGCGGACGAAGCCACCCAGCCACGTCCGGTGTGGTCCAGAAGTGGTCCAGGGAGGCTGGGAAGGAGGTGGAGTCTTGACGGGAAGCCGAGTAACTTCGGATGCGGCAGAGCTTCCTAGGCTGGTGCCGGGCCCGGTCTTCAAAACCGGTGTGTGGTGCTGAGAGGCGCTGCAGGCGGGTTCGATTCCCGTGCTCTGCCGTTCTTCGCTGTTTCGCGCAACTCCCCGTCGCGACACTGAGATCCGGTCACCTCCGACCCCTCCGGATCGCCCACTGCGACCCGAATCCTGCAAGAGCGGAAGCCGCAGTAGGCGGCGGCGCGGTTGGCAGCGCGCAGTGAGCGCAGGGCACCACCGCAGTTGTCCTTAGCCGAAGGGGTCCAGACGCGGGCCGCCTCGCACCAGGTCGTCGAGACCTACGTGAAGTTCTACGGATCGACGCAGGGCGGCACGCCCTGGGTCCCAACTCCCAGCCTGCGCTACACGCGCAACGTGCGCGTCGCCGACGGCCGCATCTGGCGGTGAACCCGAGAGGCTCCTTCCACCTTTCACCACGCCTGGCTCGGTGGTGGGACGTGCTCCCACCCGATCGGCACGTCGTTCCCTTCTGGGGCTGCCCAGGCGCATCCAGCCCCGCTATCCTTTGACGTCACACGTGATGGCCCCCCGGGGGAAGACTGGAGCCACCGATGGTCGCTTTCGACGTTCGCTTCGAGTCCGCCGAGTGGCTCGGGGCCTGGAAGCCGGAAGCCAAGCGGGTGGTGCTGAGCGCGCCTCCGAGCACGCGAATGAAGGAGCGGGTGGCGGTGAAGGTCCACCTCGCCAGCCCCTCCGTGCGCGCCACCCTGATCGGGACCGTCGTCAGCCTCCAGAAGGCGGAGCGCCACAGCCGCGTCGAGCTGGCCGTGGAAGCCGACAGCCTGGACGCGGCGCGCATGCTGCAGTCCGCGGCCCAGGGGGAGCCGATGCGCTTCCGGGAGCGCCAGCCGCGCTACCTGGTCAAGCTTCCGGTGGTGGCCACCACCGGCGGGCCGACCGTCTACGCCTCCACCATCTCCATCTCCCTGAGCGGATGCTCGCTGCGCTGGTCGGGATCCATGCCCGGGGCGGGGGAGAGCGTGGCTCTCAGCATTCGCGGCTCCCGTTCGGTCGAGATGGTGGCGGTGGTGCGCTGGAGGAAGCCGGCCAGCTCGACCTTGGGCCTTCGCTTCGAGCGGGTTCGCGGCGCGGAGGTCTGGCAGGCGCTGATGGAAGAGGTGAAGAAGTCGGGCGCGCCGGTTGCCTAGGCTGGGCCGTTCGCCCGGCCGACTCCCGCTGCCGGGCCGCCCTCTAGAGGACGAAGCCGACGGTCAGCGCGCCGGTGAGCACCGTCCCCCTGACGCTGTTGAAGGACGGGGGCGACCAGAGCACGCGGGTGCCGATCCGTAGCCAGCCGACCCGCATCCCGGCCCCGGCCACCGGGCCGAAGGCCTGCCTCCAGTCCTCGAACCGCAGCGGGAGCGCCGCGGCGCCGAGGCCCACCTCGCCCCAGAAGTCGGTGGGCCCCTCGGCGAGGTGGAAGCTCCCGGTCACGTCGAGCTGGAGGTGGCTCGTGGCCCCGCCGAGGCTTCCGGCGTAGCAGGCCGGGACCGCCGCGTAGGTGAGGGCGAGGAAGAAGTCGGCGAAGACGGCGCCGAGGAAGCGCAGTCCCTGCTGCTCCTTGCTTCCGCTCCGGACCCACGCCTCGACGTCGGCGAAGGCGTCCGTCGTCCATTGGGCGGCGCGATTGCCCTCCTCGATCCACGCGCGAGCTCGATTCCAGTCCGTCAGTCCCCAGGTGAGCGTCGCGCCCAGCCCGACGCGCGGGGCGAGCCGGCCATCCACGTGCAGCTCGAGCGCCACGCCGGACGCGTTCCGGTGGCGGCCGCTCGCGGTCACCCCGAACCAGGCGAACCCGAGCGCTGGGGCGACCTGGACCCCATCCGTCGCCCGGGCGGCGGGCGTCCCTTCGGGAGCTGCCGGCTCCTCCGCCTGGGCCGGCAGCGCCAGGAAGAGGAGGACGATGACCGCGCTCGCCACGTGCATGGTTGGCCGATCCCCCAGGATGAGCAGCCGGCGTGCCACCCTCGGCCCCCGCGGCCTCTGGGGTTTTCCCGGCGTGCTGGGTGCCCCCGGGTCCAGCCGGACCGGCGATCGCCATCGCGGCTGCGGCCGGGTCGGAGCGGGATGGGGCCGTCGGTGGCGCACCTTTCCATAGAGGCGACCACCTCGGCCCGCGCCGGCGCTGGTACGAACCCTTGCCTTCCGCCTCCACTGCTGAGAAGTTGGATGAAGGGATCGTCCGGCGTGCCGCTGCGCCGCGTCGAGGGAGGGAGATCCAGATGCCGTCGTCTGACAAGGCAGCCCCGGGCTTCGAGGGCTTCCTTTCCAACCTGTCGCTGCCCGACCTCCTCCAGCTCCACGGCCAGGGCCGCTTCTCCGGCTCGATCGTCGTCTCCTATGACGGGCAGGAAGGCCTCATCTTCCTGCAGA
>DASRTO010000151.1:0-3013 GCA_035655915.1 Anaeromyxobacteraceae bacterium | reverse complement strand
AAGGGCTCGCGCGGGGGCTCGATCCGTCGGCGGCGACGATGATGCGGCCGCTCGAGTCGACGGTGGCCGAGTGGCAGCCGTTGCAGGTGGCGGCGGTGACGGTTCCCGAGAGCGGGAAGTGGCCGGCCGGCGGCAGGCCGTGGCAGGTGGTGCAGGCGGGCTGCCCGCTCACGGTCCAGTCGGGCGCGTTGCCGGCGTTGCCCGACACCCCCCCGAGGTTGAAGTTGCCGTGGCAGTACACGCTGGAGCAGGTCGGGGTGTTGATTCCGGTGGGGGTGTGGACGCCGTTCCAGGCCGCCTGGGCGCCGCCGGTGGTGGCCAGCGTGCCGAAATGGACCTTCTGGGCCGGCGGGGTGGTGGCGTGCGAGGCGTTCTGCGGGACATCGTGGCACTCGGAACAGGCGATGGGCCCGCGGAGCGAGCCCGTGGCCAGCGGGTTCAGGTGGGCTTGGTGGGCCCCGACCACCTCGGCCGGAGCCCCGGCGGGCGCGACGGGCGGTGCCGCGGCGAGGTTCGGGTCGGTCCCGGGCAAGTTCCCCGTGCGCCCGGAGGTGCCGTGGCAGCTCGTGCAGCCGCCTCCGCCGGTCCCTTCCTGGACGGGGCGCGCGTCGCCACAGGCGGCGAGCGCGAGGGCCAGGGCCGGGAGGGTGACGTGAAACGGCGTGCGAGCGAGCATGGTGGCAACCTCTCCTCGGTACGGGGACTGAAGAGCGCCGGTGCTGCTGCCCGGCGGCGCGAGCAGCCCCTTTCGAGACACCCTAGCAGGGTGCAGGTGGAGGTTTCCATGCGAAAAGTCCGGGCGCGGATATGGAGTACCATGATGTGCGCCAACCGGGGGTCCCCGGCGGGAGGAAGTTCTCGTGACGCAAGAGGAGCGCCTGGCGAAGCGCGACGCCCTGCGGTCGGAGATCCTCAAGCTGGAGGAGTCGATCAAGGGGCTCCTCGAGCAGGAGGAGACGCTCCTCAAGGAGTGCTCCCACACCTATCCCGACGGGAAGAGCGCCCTGGTGGGAGAGCGCACCAAGGTGTGCGTCCACTGCGGCCGCGCCGTGGCGGGGAAGGAAGAGAAGACCTGGGGCTAGCCGCGGCCTGAGGGAGAGGGGGCGCGAGCAGCGCGGTTCCGCACGGGCGGGCCCGGCGGAGGCCGCGATCTGCTAGAAGGTGTCTCCCGCCGCCCTGGAGACCCCGCATGGCCACCGCCAAGCCCTTCCGCGCCCTCCGCCCCGCGCCCGAGAACGCGGTGCGGGTGGCGGCGCCGCCCTACGACGTGGTGAGCACCGCGGAGGCTCGCCAGCTGGCCCGCGGCAACCCCGACAGCTACCTGCACGTCTCGCGGCCGGAGATCGACCTCCCCGAGGGGACCGACGAGCACGACGAGCGGGTGTACCTGCAGGGCCGGAGGAACCTGGAGGACTTCCTGCGCCGCGGCGTGCTGCGGCAGGACCCCGAGCCGCGCCTCTACGTCTACGCCCAGAAGATGGGGGCGCACCGCCAGACCGGGCTGGTGGCCTGCGCCTCGGTGGACGAGTACGACCGCGACCTGGTGAAGAAGCACGAGAAGACCCGTGCCGACAAGGAGGACGACCGCACCCGGCACATCGACGCCCTCTCCGCCCACGACGAGCCGGTGTTCCTCACCTACCGGGCGGTGGCGGACATCGACCGGGCCGTGTCCGAGGTGACCCGCGGCGCGCCCGAGTACGACCTCACCACCGCCGACGGGGTGGAGCACCGGCTGTGGGTGGCGCCCCCCGAGGACGGCCGGCGCATCGAGGCGCTCTTCCGGGCCGTGCCGGCGCTCTACGTCGCCGACGGCCACCACCGCTCTGCGGCCGCCTCGCGGGTGCACGCCGCCCGCAAGTCGAGGCCCGGGGAGCACGCCTTCTTCCTCTCCGTGATCTTCCCCCACGACCAGATGCAGATCCTGGCCTACAACCGGGTGGTGAAAGACGCACGCGGCCGCGGGCCGCAGGCGCTCCTCGCCGAGCTGGAGAAGGTGATGACCCTGGAGCCGGCGGCCAGCCCCGAGCCGGAGGGTCCGCTCTCCTTCGGCGTCTTCCTGGGGGACCGCTGGTGGCGGGCCCGGGTGCGCCCCGGCAGCTACGACGCCAGGGACCCGGTGGTCTCGCTCGACTGCTCCCTGCTGCAGGACCAGGTGCTCTCGCCCATCTTCGGCATCGCCGACCCGCGCCGCGACAGGAACGTGGACTTCGTGGGCGGCATCCGCGGGGCCGGGGAGCTGGAGCGGCGGGTCCGGGAGGAGGGCTGGTCGGCGGCCTTCCACCTCTTTCCTACCCGCGTCGACCAGGTGATGGCGGTCTCCGACGCCGGCCTCATCATGCCGCCCAAGAGCACCTGGTTCGAGCCGAAGCTGCGGAGCGGGCTCTTCGTGCACGCCTTCTAGCGCACGGGCGAGCCCCTCGGCTCCTCGCAGGCCCCGGGGTCGTCAGTCCTCGAAGCCGTGCGCGGTCGGCAGGTGCTGGCCCCGGTCGCCCAGGTGGTTCTTCTCGAACTGGCCGGTGGCGTAGCGGCACGGCCAGGGCGATGGCCGCGGCGGCGGCCGCACCCACGACCCGCCAGCGGCGAAGCGGTCCCGCCGGCCGGCCTGCCCCCGTGGTCTCGCCCTGGCCGGCCATGGATCTCCGCGTCGCGCGCGCCGGACGCGGCGCCGCGCGAGCGCCGGCATTCTAGCGCAGGCCTCGTCTCGCGGAGGCTCGGCGCGGTGGCGGTGGCGCTCGAGGGCGCCCCGGGATCAGCCCCCGCGCAGCGACCAGCCGAGCGAGAGGAGGCCGATGGCGGCGATCCAGCTGCCGGCCACCCGCACCGCCACGCGCCCCCAGGGCGCCCGGACCCCCACCACCAGCGCCGCGCCGAGCGCCGCCAGCACGAACACGGAAGCGACGATGCCCAGAAGCCCGAGCGCGCCGAGCCCGGCCTGCGCCATGGCCGAGCCATTGAGGTAGCCGTGGAGGAGGCCCAGGGCGGCCGCGAGGCCGACGACCAGGGCCGGGTG
>DASRTO010000150.1:0-2767 GCA_035655915.1 Anaeromyxobacteraceae bacterium | reverse complement strand
CAGGGCCTACGACGAGGCCACCGCGGTGCTGGTGGGCGACGCCCTGCAGTCCATGGCCTTCGAGCACCTGCTGGAGCGGCCCGACGCCCGGTCGGCGGAGCTGGCCCGGCTGCTGGGGCGGAGCGCCACCGCCATGGTGGAGGGGCAGGCCCGCGACCTCGAGGCGGAGAGCCGCCGGCTCTCCGAGGAGGAGATCGTGGTCCTGATGAGATGCAAGACCGGTGCGCTCATCGCCGCGGCGCTGGCGGGGGGCGCCATTGCGGCCACCGGAACCGAGCAGGGGCTCCACCAGGTGGGCCTCGACCTCGGGCTCGCCTTCCAGATCGCCGACGACCTCCTCGACCTCACGGCCTCGGCCGAGGACCTGGGCAAGCGCGTGAAGAAGGACGCCGCCCTGGGGAAGGCCACGCTCCCCGGCCTCGTCGGCCCGGAGGAGGCACGGCGGCGGGCGGACGGCTATTGTGACCGGGCCCTGGCCGCGCTGGCCCGTTACGGAGAACGGGCGGAGGCGCTCAGGGCCCTCTGCCGCTTCGCGGTGAACCGGAGGAGATGAGCATGGCACGGCTTCTCGACGGCATCGACTCACCCGCCGACCTCAAGCGCCTCTCGGTGGACGACCTGCCGCAGCTCTGCCAGGAGATCCGGGACGAGATCATCGAGACCTGCGCCCGCAACGGCGGCCACCTGGGCTCTTCCCTCGGCGCCGTGGAGCTCAACGTGGCCCTGCACTACGTCTACGACTCGCCGCGCGACCGCCTGGTGTGGGACGTGGGGCACCAAGCCTACGCCCACAAGCTCCTCACCGGCCGGCGGGACCGCTTCCGCACCATCCGCACCGCCGGCGGCCTGGCGGGCTTCCCGGAGCGGCACGAGTCGGAGCACGACGCCTTCGGGGTGGGGCACGCCTCCACGGCCGTCTCGGCGGCCCTGGGCATGATCGAGGCGCGCCGGCTGGGGATGGGGGAGGGCAAGGTGGTAGCGGTGGTGGGGGACGGGGCCCTCACCGGCGGCATCGCCTTCGAGGGCCTGAACCAGGCCGGCTTCCTGAAGCGCGACCTGCTGGTGGTCCTCAACGACAACGAGATGTCGATCTCGCCCAACGTGGGCGCGCTCTCCGAGTGGTTCTCCAAGAAGTTCGCCTCCCGCACCTACAACCGCTGGCGCCGGGCGGTGCTGGACTTCCTGGGGCACGTCCCCAAGGGCGGGGAGATGGCGGAGGTCATCCGTCACGGCATCAACGCCGCCAAGGCCTTCGTGACCCCGGGCATCCTCTTCGAGGGGCTGGGATTCCACTACGTGGGGCCGGTGGACGGCCACGACGTGAAGGCGCTGGTGGAGACCCTGGCCAAGCTGCGCGGCTTCGAGGGCTACGGCCCGACGCTGCTCCACGCCGTGACCCAGAAGGGCAAGGGCTACCACCCGGCCGAGTCCGACGCCGCCACCCGCGGCCATGCCCTCTCCTTCTTCGACGTGGCCACCGGCAAGCCGGTTCCGAAGAAGCCCTCGCCCAAGGCCTTCACCGACCTGTTCGCCGACGCGCTGTGCCAGGAGATGGAGCGCGACCGGCGGGTGGTGGCCATCACCGCCGCCATGCTGGAGGGCACCGGGCTCGCGAAGTGCAAGAAGCTCTTCCCGGAGCGTACCTACGACGTGGGCATCGCCGAGCAGCACGCCGTCACCTTCGCCGCCGGCCTGGCCTGCGAGGGGCTCCGGCCGGTGGCCGCCATCTACTCCACCTTCCTGCAGCGGGCCTACGACCAGATCATCCACGACGTGGCGCTGCAGAGGCTTCCGGTCACCTTCGCCCTCGACCGCGGGGGCCTGGTGGGCGCCGACGGCAAGACCCACCAGGGCGCCTTCGACCTCTCCTACCTGCGCTGCGTGCCGAACCTGACGGTGATGGCCCCATCGGACGACAACGAGGTCCGGCACGCCCTGCACACGGCGCTGCACCTCGACGGACCGGCCGCCCTCCGCTTCCCGCGCGGCGCCGGCCTGGGTCTGTCGCTCGACCCGGAGCCGCAGCGCCTGGAGGTCGGCAAGGCCAGGCTGCTGCGACGCCCGCCGGGGCGACCCGACGTGCTGGTGGCCGCGGCCGGGCCGGTGGCCCACGCCGCCGCCGCGGCCGCCCAGGCCCTGGCGAAGGACGGGATCGAGGCGGCGGTGGTGGACGCCCGCTTCGTGAAGCCGCTCGACGAGGAGCTGATCTGCCAGCTGGCGGCCCAGGCCCGCCGGGTGGTGACCGTGGAGGAGAGCGCCCTGGCCGGCGGCTTCGGCGCTGCCTGCCTGGAGGCGTTCGAGCGCCGCGGACTCCTCGGGTCGGGGCTTCGGATTTGCCGCCTGGGGCTGCCCGACGAGTTCGTGAGCCACGGCGACCAGGGCGCGCAGCGGGCGGCCCTGGGCCTGGACGCGGCCGGCATCGAGAAGGCCTGCCGGGAGCTGGTGGGCCAGGTCCGGGCCGGCGGGCGCGGCGTGGCCTAGCGACCCGCTCCGGGGCGGGGCGCGGGATCGCTCCCGGGCACCGGCGCGGCGCGCCAGCGGCGCATCCAGGCCGGCACGTGGATCCGGCCCTCGGCGGCCACGCGCCAGACGAAGAAGGCGGCCAGGGCGATGACCAGCGCGGCCGTGACGGCGCTGGACTCGGGCCCGAAGGCTCCGCCGGTCCAGATCTCGGGGCCCGAGGAGGCGGCGCCGAGCAACCCCGGCACCGGTGCGCCAGAGATGGGGAGCCCCAACACCACCCCCATGGTGGTGTTCCAGGCGAAAT
>DASRTO010000149.1:0-3138 GCA_035655915.1 Anaeromyxobacteraceae bacterium | reverse complement strand
GAGGGGCACCTGCGCACCCTGTACGAGGTGAGCCACTTCGTGGCCGAGGTGGCGAACCTCTCCCCAGACGAGCACCTCGCCTACGTGGGCAAGTCGGCCTTCGCCCACAAGGGGGGCATCCACGTGGCTGCCATGCGGCGCACCGCCGCCAGCTACCAGCACATCGTCCCCGAGCTGGTGGGCAACCAGATGCGGGTGGTGGTGAGCGAGCTCTCCGGCCGCGGCAACCTGCTCTCAAAGGCGGAGGAGTTCGGCCTGCAGGCCGGCGGCGGGCCGGAAGTAGCCAGCGTCCTCGAGGAGATCAAGGCCCTGGAGGCCAAGGGGTTCTCCTTCGAGGCGGCCGAGGCCTCGGTGGCGCTGATGATGAAGCGGCAGGAGCCGGGATACAAGCCGCCCTTCGAGCTGGTGGATTTCCTCGTCAACGTGGAGCATCGCGCCGGGCGCGGCATCTTCGCCGAGGCCATGGTGAAGGTGCGGGTGGACGGCGAGGTGCTACACACCGCCGCCGAGGGGGACGGGCCGGTGAACGCCCTCGACACCGCGCTGCGCAAGGCCCTCTCCGGCCACTACCCGCAGATCGCCCGGCTGCACCTGGCCGACTACAAGGTTCGCATCCTGGACGGCCAGAACGGCACCGCTGCCATCACCCGGGTCCTCATCGACACGCAGCGGGAGACGCAGCGCTGGAGCACGGTGGGCGCCAGCACCAACATCATCGAGGCCAGCTGGCGGGCGCTGGCGGACGCCATCGAGTACGGCCTGGTGCTGGCCGGCCGGGAGGAGGCCCCGCTTGCGGGGAGGGAGCCGTGAAGACCCGCATCGTCACCCTGCCCGGCGACGGCATCGGCCCGGAGGTCATCGCGGAGGCGGTGCGGGTGATCACGGCGGTGGCGCGCCGGGGCGGGCACGCCTTCGAGTTCGCCGAGCGGCTCATGGGCGGCTGCTCCATCGACCGTCACGGGGTGGCGCTCACCGACGAGGTGCTGGCCGACTGCCGGGCCGCGAGCGCGGTGCTGCTCGGGGCGGTGGGCGGGCCGAAGTGGGACGACCCGCGCGCCAAGGTCCGCCCCGAGCAGGGGCTCCTGGGGCTGCGCAAGGGCCTCTCCGTGTTCGCCAACCTCCGCCCGGTTCGGGTCCACCCGGCCCTGGTGGAGGCCTCGCCGCTCAAGCCCGACCGGCTGGCCGGGGTGGACATCCTGGTCATCCGCGAGCTCACCGGCGGCCTCTACTTCGGGCAGCCCAAGGGGCGCGACCGCCGGGACGGCCACGAGCGGGCGGTGGATACGCTCGAGTACCAGGACTACGAGGTGCGGCGGGTGGTGGAGCTGGCCTTCCGGCTCGCCAAGGGGCGCCGGCGGAAGGTCACCAGCGTGGACAAGGCCAACGTCCTGGAGTCGTCGCGCCTGTGGCGCCAGGAGGCCATGGCCATCGGCCAGAAGAACCCCGAGGTGGCCCTGGACCACATGCTGGTGGACACCGCCGCCATGCGGCTGGTGCAGAGCCCGGCCTCCTTCGACGTGATCGTCACCGAGAACATGTTCGGCGACATCCTCACCGACGAGGCCGCGGTGCTGGCCGGCTCGATGGGGATGTTGCCCTCCGCCTCCCTGGGCCAGGGCGGCCCCGGCCTCTACGAGCCCATCCACGGGTCGGCGCCGGACATCGCCGGCAAGGGCATCGCCAACCCCCTGGGGGCGATCCTCTCGGCGGCCATGCTGCTGCGCCACTCGCTCGGGCTCGACGCCGAGGCGAGCCTGGTGGAGCGGGCGGTGGACCAGGCCATCGCCGACGGCTGCCGCACCGCCGACCTGGGCGGGAAGCTCGGGACCCGGGCCATGGCCGACGAGGTGCTGCGGCGGATCGGGTAGGGCGTCCGCCTCGCCGCCATCGCCCTCGACGGGGCTTGACGCGGCCACTCGACTCCCCTACACGCCGGGTGCACGAGGGCCGCCGCCCGCTCCGCCGTGTGCGGGGATGTGGGCGGGCGGTCGCGGAGGTGATCCATGACCCGCGTCTCTCGATTCCTGCTCGCGCTGTGCGCCGGCGGCTGGGGGTGCCTGCCGCCGGTGCCGACCAACCCGCCCGGGCCGACCGGACCGGTGGAGGAGGCGGCGGCGGCGTTCGACGGCCTGCCGAACGGCCTCGTCGACGAGGCCACCCATGAGGCGGACCGGGAGGTCTTCGACGAGGCCGAGGAGATCGACGAGGGACTCGGGCCACTCTACAACGCGCAGTCCTGCCGGGAGTGCCACCAGAACCCCGCCTCGGGCGGCAATAGCCAGATCACCGAGCTGCGGGTCGGACACCGCGACGCGGACGGTCATTTCGTCAATCCCAGCATCCCCATTGCCCGCGGCGCCGAGGTGGTGACCGGGCGCACCCTGGTCAACGACCGGGCCATCTGCCCGAACGCCGAGTTCCCCGCCGAGGACATCCAGGAGCGAGTTCCCGAGAGCGAGACCATCCGCACCGAGCGCGTCTCGCTGGGCCTCTTCGGGGACGGCCTGGTGGAGCTGGTGCCCGACGAGCTGTTGCGGAGCATCGCCGAATGGCAGTGTCGCGAAACCAAGGGGCGCATCTGCGGCAAGGCCATCGCGGTGCCGGTGCTGGAGGCGCCGGGGACCTACGCCCTGGGGCGCTTCGGCTGGAAGAGCCAGCACGCCAGCCTGCTTTCCTTCGCCGCCGACGCCTATCTGAACGAGATGGGGATCACCAGCCGGCTTCTCTCCGACGAGGTGACGGAGCGATGCGACACGGTGGCCGACCCCGAGGACAGGCCGCACGCCGACGGGCTCGCCGACATCGACCGCTTCGCGCGCTTCGTGCGGGCCACCAAGGCGCCTCCCCGCGACGCGGCCCTGGCCGCCACCGCGGCGGCGGCGAAGGGATCGGCCCTCTTCGACGCCGCCGGCTGCGCCACCTGCCACCTGCGCACGCTGGCCACCGCGCCCTCCGGGGCCTCCCTCCACGGCGGGAAGCTGGTGGTGCCCACGGCGATGGGCGGCAAGGCCTTCCACCCCTTCGGCGACTTCCTGCTCCACGACGTGGGGACCGGCGACGGCATCGCGGTGGCGGTCCTGGAGCACCACGGCAAGGCCTACCGGCACATGCAGCCGCAGTTCGAGCCCACCGCCAACC
>DASRTO010000148.1:0-5497 GCA_035655915.1 Anaeromyxobacteraceae bacterium | reverse complement strand
AGCGTGGGCACGAGCGCGTTCGCCTCCTCCAGGCTGAACATCTTGGGGGCGTCGCCCATGCGCGGCAATCGTAACATGGGCGTGCTATACCCGTTCCGCCGCCGGGAAGCCCTCGCGCATGCTGGAGACCGTCACCAGGGGATTCAGGGCCGCCCGCGATCGCCTCCGCGGCCGCGCCCAGATCACCGCCGAGGTGGTGGACGAGGCGCTGCGCGACATCCGCGTCTCGCTGCTCGAGGCCGACGTGGCCTTCGAGGTGGTGAAGCGCTTCGTGGCCCGGGTGCGCGAGAAGGCGGTGGGCGAGGTGGTGCAGACCCGGGTCGGCGGCGGGCGCGGCGCGCTGCGGGCCACCCCCCAGGACCACTTCGTCAAGATCTGCCACGACGAGCTGGAAGCGCTCATGGGGCCGGTGGACACCTCGCTGCGGCTCGCCGAGCGCAAGCCCACCGGCGTCATGATGGTGGGGCTGCAGGGGTCGGGCAAGACCACCACCGCCGGCAAGCTGGCCCGGCGCTTCCTGGACCAGGGCCGGCGCCCGCTCCTGGTGGCCGCCGACGCGCAGCGGCCGGCGGCGGTGGATCAACTCCGGATATTGGGGGAGCGGCTGGGGGTGCCGGTGTTCCACCAGTCCGGGGTGGCGCCGCCGGAGCTGTGCCGGCTCGCCATCGAGGCCGCCCCGCGCCAGAAGACGGACGTGGTCATCTACGACACCGCCGGCCGCCTGGCCATCGACGAGCCCCTCATGGACGAGCTCTCCCGCATCAAGGAAGCGGTCCGGCCCGAGAACGTGCTCCTGGTGGTGGACGCCATGATCGGCCAGGACGCCGTCAAGACCGCCGCCGAGTTCGACCGGCGCATCGGCATCGACGGCTTCATCCTCACCAAGCTCGACGGCGACGCCCGCGGCGGCGCGGCCCTGTCCATCAAGGAGGTCACCGGCAAGCCGGTGAAGTTCCTGGGCATGGGGGAGGCGCTGGACCGGCTCGAGGAGTTCCGCCCCGAGGGGCTGGCCAGCCGCATCCTGGGCTTCGGCGACGTGGTGGGCCTCATGAAGGACTTCGAGGCCCACGTCGACCAGGAGCAGGCCGAGCGCGACGCCCAGAAGCTCCTCTCCGGCGACTTCACCCTCGACGACTTCGTGAACCAGATCCGGCTGGTGCGCAAGATGGGGCCGGTGGGGGACCTGCTGGAGAAGTTCCCCGTCTTCGGGGAGCTGCCGGCCGGCTTCCAGTTCGACGACCAGCACCTCCACCGCATCGTGGCGGTGGTGGACTCGATGACCCGCTCCGAGCGCGCCCGCCCCGACTCCGTCGGCGACTCGCGGCTGCGGCGCATCGCCCGCGGCTCCGGGCGCACCGAGAAGGAGGTCCGGGACGTCCTCAAGCAGTTCCACGCCATGCGCGGCATCATGCAGGCGGTGGGGACCGCCCCCGGGCTGCTCTCCCGCCTCCCCGGCATCAAGCAGATGATGCAGCTGCGCAAGCTGCAGGGGCGCGGCATGGAGGACGTGCTGGGCGAGGACGCCGCCGAGGTCGAGCGGGCCATGGAGCAGCCGGTGGACCCGGCCCGCCTGGCGGCCCAGGTGGCCGGGATGCCCACGGGCGTGCAGCCGCGCCTGGCCACCGGCGCCATGACCCGGGCCCGCATGATGGGCTACGCTCCCGAGCCCATCGCCGCCGAGAGCCAGAAGGACCGCGACGCCCGCAAGCGGAAGCGCAAGCAGGAGCGGCAGGCCCGCAAGGCGGCGCGCCGCCGCAACAAGCGCCGCTGATCGCGAGTGGCGGCCCGGGCCGCGGTGGTCCCTACCCGCCGCGGCCGGTGAACCTCAGGATCCACAGCCCCTGGTTCTTCTCGGTCAGGTAGATGTACCCGCGCGTGTCGACCAGCACGTCCTCGGTCTGATCCACCAGCTTGCCCACGGGCTGCGGGCCGTAGCGCTGGGTCGGCAGCGGGGGAATGAAATACCCCACCTCCTGCGGCTGCCGCGGGTCGGTGGTGTCGTAGATGCGTAGCCCGGCGTTGAAGTAGGTGAGGTAGACGAGGTCGTCCGCGTGATCCACGAACGGGCTGTGCCGGTGCTGGTTCACGTTGTGCGGGCCGAAGCGGCCCCCCTTGGCGCAGAAGTCGGTGAGTCCGCTGCCCGGGGGCGGGGTGGGGATGGGGAAGACGGCCAGCAGCACCGGGTTGGCCGGGTTCGAGATGTCCACCATCGAGGTGTGGTTGAGCGGCTCGCGGCAGTCCTCCGCGATCGACTCGGAGTTCACGGTGGCCAGCTTGCGGGTCATGATGGGCAGCACGCTGTGCGTGCCGATGTTTCCCAGGAACGGCGGGGTGAAGGGCAGCTGCCCCACCCGCGTCGGGTGGGCCGGGTCGGAGATGTCCAGGATGACCAGGCCGGCGGCGCCGTAGGGAATGTAGACGAGGTTCCCCTCGACGTAGGGGGGCCCGTGCACCGAGACGCCGGCCCGCGGCGTCTCCCCGCCCGCCACGTGCTGCCCCGGGACCCACCAGCGCCCCGCCTCCACCGGATGGGTCGGGTCGGCGATGTCGATGATGACGTAGATGTTGCCGCTGTACCCGGGCATGCCGGCCGCCAGATGGACATATCGCCCGCCGAAGTAGCCGTCGCGGTGGGTCCCCGACCCGCCGGTGCGGAACTGGCCCTGCAGCCGCGGGCTCGCCGGGTCGGCCAGGTCCCAGATGAGGACGCCCTCGTCATTGGGCTGATTGGGATCGCCACCCCAGGACGGCGGCATGCGCTCCAGGGCCGTGATCATCTTTCCTGCCTCCACCTCCATCTGGATGGTCCAGGTGTTCGCCGGGCCCGGGATGAAGTTCACCACGCTCGCCCGGGACGGATCGGTGACGTCCATGATGGTCCACCCGCGATGCCACAGGTGGCCCATGTAGAGGTACCAGCGTCCCCCCACCTCCTGGATGGCCAGCTTGAAAGGCGGCCGGCCCTCGACGTCCGAGTAGCCCACCACCCGGACGTTGCGCGCCGACGAGCCGGCGGCGAGCCCACGCTGGGGCGTCGGGCCGGCGCGTGCGGCGGGCGGGAAGGCGAGCGCGGCGGACAGGGCCAGCGCGGGGAAGAGCGTCAACGCCTGCTTGCTGCTCATGGCGGGCCTCCTTGCGAGGGTCCCCTCCACGTGTCGCCCCGGCGAGAACTAAGGGCCGGATGCGGGCCCATCAAGCCTCGACCGGGACGGGCTCCACCCGGGACCACCCGCCGAGGGTTCGCTCGCGAGCACGCGAGCAGCCCCGCGCCGCGCCCGCCCCGCGCCGCGATCCCGCCGTTACCCCGCGGCTTCCTCGTCCTCGACGACGCCCTCGCCGTACTCGATGGCGCAGGCCTCGCAGAACTGGTTGGGCGGCGGCGCGCCCGGCACCGTCACCACCTCGCCGGCGGCGCCGCAGATCTGGCAGCGCCCCTCCAGCACGACCTCGCCCCGGTCGGCGGGGCTCCGCTTGGTCGGCTCGCGCACGTGGACCCCCTTCAGCCCGGATTCTGCTCCTTCTGGCGCCGCTTCGGAACCACCAGGCCCCGCGAGAGACGCCGCAGCACCTTCTTGAGCTGGCGGCGCTTGTACCGCTCGTGGGCCGAGTCCCCCTCCTCGTTGTGGCGGGCGGTGGCCGCGTCCAGGATCTGGAACTCCACCAGGGCGAAGACCACCCGCGCCGCCTCGTCCGGCGGGAGCCAGGCGTCGATGCGCACCGGAAGGTCCACCACGAAGTTCAGCACCCGGTAGCCCCGACCGCTGAACTCGTTGACCCTCCGGGGGTCGCGGGCCTCCAGGTCCAGTGGCGCCTGCAGCGCCGCCGCCAGCGCCTCCGCGCCTGGGTGCTGCCGCAGCACCTGGCGGAACCGCATCAGGTTGTTCTGCGTCTGCCCAGGCACCACGTAGTTGAAGGGGAAGAGGTGCCGCGCCAGGTGGTGCAGCACCGGGGCGACCTGATCGCGCCGCTCGGTGACCACCCGGTAGCGCAGCCGGTCGAAGATCTGCGCCGCCACCGTGTCCCGCTTGGCGAGGAGCTTGGTGACCAGCGAGGAGCGGGTCTTCACGTTGCCGTGGAACTCGGCGATGGGGAAACCGGCCTCCACCATGCGCCGCGCCTCGCGCATGACGCGGCGGTCCACCAGCTCGGCCAGGTCCGCCTCCCGCACCGGCGCCCGGAAGAGCAGCTCCCGCGCCTCCAGGTGGTGGACCACGTGCATGCACTTGAGCACCACGCAGGCGATGCGCCGGTAGCGGTGGGGCTCGGCCACCCCGCTGGCCAGGAGGAAGAGGTCCCTGAGGTCGCGCGGGCTCGCCACCGCCTCCGCCACTCGGTAGCCGAAGGCTGTGCGCAGGTAGTCCACCGCCTGGGCCAGGATGGCGCGCAGGCGCCGCTCGTCCCGCGGGTCGGAGAGGTCGAGCAGGTTGAGCCGCAGGAAGTGATCCACCTCGGCGGCCTCCCGGAACTGGAGGCGCCGCCAGTCCACCACCGAGCCGCCGCGCAGGATGAGGCGCAGCACCTCCAGGTCGGCGAGGCCCAGCTCCGCCACCGGACGGTAGCTGGCGGGCGGGCCCGCGCTGGTCTTGGCCTCGACGGCCACGGTGGATCCCCGCCGGCGGCCCGCGAGGTCAGTACCGGAACGGGAACCGGACCCTGTCCTCGCCCCTGTTCCCCAGCCTCGACTTCGGGAAGCGGATGCTCTTCACCACGCCCACCAGGCACTGGGCGAACGGCTGGCTCTGGGCTTTCCCGGTGGACACCGCAGCGGGTCGCCCGTCGGGCTCGATCTCCCAGGTCACCGTCACCTCGCCGTGAGCATCCGGGTCGGTCGCCTGCTGCTTGGCCAGGCAGTCGCGCAGGGCCGCCATCTTGCCGGCCACCGCCTCCTGGATCTGGCCGGTGGAGACCTTGTCCGCCACATCCCCGCCGGGGGCCGGGGGGACGTAGACGCTGCGCTTGGGGGACTCGTTGAGGAGCTTCTCGAACTCGTCGTCGGCGCCCCCGCCGCCCTCGAAGGGATCGGTGGCGGAGGACCTCCTCTTCGCCGGCACCGGCGCCGGCGCCTGCGCCTGGGCGACCTTCTTCGGTGCCGGCTTCTCCGCCGGGGCGGCCGCCGGCGCCTTCTTCCTGGCGGTCGCGTGCGAGGCCGGCGCCGCCGCGGGTGCCGGAGCCGGCGGCGGGACCGCCGCGGGCGCGGCCTGGGGCGGGGCCGGCTGGGGCGCCGCGGCCTGAGACCCAGCGGCCGGCGCGGCGGCGGGGGGCGCCGCCTGGGCCGTGGCCGGCGGCGCCGCGGCCGGCGGCTGCGGCACCTGCGCCGGGATGGGGGGGGCGAAGGTGCGCGGGGCCGGCGGGGCGGCGGCCTCGGGCGCCGCCGGGATCCGCTGCTGGAAGTACCAGAAGACCCCGCCCACCCCGGCGGCCAGGAGGATCAGCATCACCCCCGCCACCAGCGTGATGGTGCGGTTGGCGCTGCGCCTGAGGCGCAGCTCGGCGGTGG
>DASRTO010000147.1:0-26997 GCA_035655915.1 Anaeromyxobacteraceae bacterium | reverse complement strand
GGCGTGCTGGACAAGATGGGTGCAGTCCCTGTCCGTGCGAGTGGCGGGAACCTAGAATCGCGCCAAGCGAAAGGAAGGTCGCCATGAAACCGCTCTCGCGCCTGGTGGTCGGGGTCGCCGCTGCGGGCCTCTGTTCCGCGGCTTCGCCCGCTCGAGCGCAGCTGCTCATCTCTGGAAACGACGAGAAGATGGTCTGGAACGACGCCGGCAAGCCGGTCCTGATGGAACCGGGTAAGGACACGCTGTCAATCATCGACATCAAGAATCGCGCCAAGCCGCTGATCGTCGCCAGCCTGCCGCTCATGAACACGGTGGTCGGGCCCCCCACCAACCTGGCTATCACACCGGACCAACACCTGGCCTTGGTCGCGAACTCGCTGGAGTGGGTGCGGGACGGCGAGAACTGGAAGTTCCAGCCCGACGACAAGGTCTACGTCATCGACCTCACCGCCTCGCCCCCGGCCCTCGTCGGCACGGTCCTGGTGGGAAGGCAGCCGTCAGGCATGGCCATCAACCGCGCCGGTGACATGGCCCTCGTCGCCAATCGCGCCGACAACACCGCGAGCGTGCTCTCCATCGCCGGCAAGGAGGTCCGGGTCGTCGACACGGTGCCGCTGAGCGCGCCGGGAGCCGCCAGCGAGCAGGTCTCCTCGGTCGCCATCACGCCGGACGGCAAGCGCGCCCTTGTCACCAAGTTCGCGAGCCATAAGGTGGCCCTCCTGGAGATCGAGGGCCGGAAGGTGACGTACGCCAAGTACGACATGGCCGTCGGCCTGTGGCCCTACAACGTGCAGATCACGCCGGACGGGAAGCTCGGCGTCGCCGGGAACAACGGCAACGCCGGCGCCTCGGACGGCCAGATCGACACGGTCGCGATCATCGATCTCGAGGCGAAGCCGCCGCGCGTCGTGGACCAGGTGGTGGTCGGCGACGGCCCCGAGGGTCTCGCCGTGAGCCCCGCGGGCCGGTACGCCGCGGCGATCATCCTGAACGGGGTGGGCAACGTGCCCAAGGACGCCTTCTTCCACCGCGACCACTCCTCCGTCTCGCTCCTCCGCATCGACGGCAAGAAGGTGCGCAAGGTCGCCGAGGCGGAGGTCGGCGGGCTGGCGGAAGGTGCCGCCTTCAGCCCTGACGGCAAGTACCTGTACGTCGGCAACTTCCTCGACCGAGACCTGACCATCCTGCGCGTCCAGGGTGACCGGCTGGTGAAGGTGGGCTCGCTCCAGCTGCCGGGCCGCCCGGCCTCGCTGCGCGGAAGCACCCCCTGAGCGATTCCGCCAAGGCGCTTGACCGGTGTTCCGCGGCATTCGTAGCAGGCGGAAGCCAAGGCGGCTGAAACGCCAGGGCGGTGAGGGTGCGCGCTGGACCCTCACGATCGGTCGTAGGCAGGATCGGGCCTCGATGACCTGCGTTGGAGACCCCACGCCTCCGGCTGTACGCGCCGGCCGCCACGCCAAGGACAAGGTCCTCGACATCGGCTCAGGTTGCACCGCATTCCCAGAGCGAATCGGTTCTCGCGGGAGCCGGAGGCTTCAGCGACCCCGGAGTCGAGCATGAAGACGCCGGTCGCGCAGGCGCTGTGGAGCTCTAAGAGCGTCTAACAAAACCGCAGTTGAAAACTGGACGTGAGATCGCCCCGTTGTAAACGGGAGGCGTGGCGGCGGCGTTGGTGGGCGACAGGTTGTGGGCGCGGATCGCGCCGCTGCTTCCGAGGCGGCGACGCAGTCCGAAGGGCGGGCGGCCTCCGGTTCCGGACCGAGCGGCTCTGACCGGCATCCTCTTCGTTCTCAGGAGCGGCCTCCCCTGGGAGATGCTTCCCCAGGAGATGGGCTGCGGCAGCGGCATGACATGCTGGCGACGGCTGCGCGACTGGAACGAGGCCGGGGTCTGGCGCAAGTTGCACCAGATCCTACTCGAAGAGTTGCAAGCGGCAGCGGCCATCGACTGGTCGCGTGCCGCGCTGGACGCTTCGAGCGTACCGGCCAAAAGGGGGGCGACGAAACCGGGCCGAATCCAACGGATCGCGGCAAACCGGGCTCGAAGCACCATGTGCTGGTAGACGCACGCGGGCTGCCCCTCGCCGCGCAGCTCGGCCCGGCGAACGAACACGACTCCAAACGATTCGAGGACCTGCTCGACAGCGTGCGCCCGGTGCGCGGCCGACCCGGACCGCCACGGAAGCGACCCGCCAAGCTCCACGCCGACAAAGGCTATGACTTCCCTCGTTGCCGACGAGCCTGCAGGGACCGGGGCATCGTGGCGCGGATCGCACGGCGCGGCGTGGAATCGAAGGAGCGCCTCGGTCGCCACCGCTGGGTCGTGGAGCGGACGCTGGCCTGGCTTCATCGATTTCGCCGCCTCGCCGTTCGCTACGAGCGCCGGCCCGATATCCACCGTGCGTTCCTCCGCCTGGGCTGCGCGCTCATCTCGTTCAAATTCGTAGAGAGGTTCTGTCAGGCTCCTTAAGTAAGACGGCAGCGGGGGCTGCGACGGTCCTCCGCACACGCGGGGTGAGCCATGCTGGACAATCTCAAGCTGCTCGTCATCGTCGACAACGAAACGGACACGTTGTCGAGCGTCGCCGAGGGTGTGCCGCAGACGCCCGAGGCGGCACACCACCTGGCACGGGTGCCGACGAGCCGCACACACGAGGGCCATCCGTGCAAGGTCATCTTCGATCGGCTCTGCTGCGCGGGCCACGGGTTTTCGGTGCTCGTCACCGGCCGGCGCGTCGGCGAGGAGCGCACCATACTG
Organism: Anaeromyxobacteraceae bacterium; assembly: GCA_035655915.1. Taxonomy (GTDB): domain Bacteria; phylum Myxococcota; class Myxococcia; order Myxococcales; family Anaeromyxobacteraceae; genus DASTPH01. The sequence goes on along the minus strand of DASRTO010000147.1, from coordinate 24,240 downwards.
TTCGACGTCGGTCCCTATCCCGACCTGTGGCTGGGGAATGCCGCGCGGTTGGGCGTGGATCTGGCCGCAATCGAACTCATCTTCCTGTCGCATTGGCACTTCGACCACAGTGGCGCGCTCCCGGCCGTCGTCGCTGCGGTGGCCGAGGCAAGGCGCAGGGCCGGAGCCTCGCCTCCGCTCGTCGATCTCCACCCGGATCGCCCCGACCAGCGCGGCATCCTCCTACCGGGAGGAACGATCATCATGCTCGCTCCCGAGCCCACGTTCGAGGCGATTGAGGCCGCGGGCGGCCGTATCGCACGCCACGCCGATCCGCACCCACTCTGTGACGGCTTCTTCCTCGCAAGCGGCGTGATCCCCCGGGTCACCTCCTACGAGACGGGCCTCGTCGGCCACCACACGTTCCATGGCGAGGAGGGCCGGGAGGACCCCCTTATCCTGGACGAGCGCTTCGTCGCCGCCCAGGTGCGCGATCGAGGGGTGACAGTGCTCTCCGCGTGCTCGCACGCCGGCGTCGTCAACGCGGCGCTCGGGGCGCAGGCTCAGTTCGCGGGTGCGGCCGTCGACGTGGTGCTCGGGGGGTATCACCTCAGCGGCAAGGCGATGGAAACACGCATCGAGGCAACGGTCCGCGACCTGCGGGACCGCGTCCGGCCCCGCCTCGTCGCTCCTGGGCACTGCACGGGCTGGCGTGCCAAGGCAGCGTTGGCGCAGGCCTTCGCACCCGGACGCTACGGACCGAGCGTGGTTGGGTCGACGTACGCGCTCGGCGGTTGACGAGCCCGCACCGGCGGCCCACAGCACGGCGCGGCCGTCGGCGCGGAGCGTCACGGCGCACACATCGACCCGGCAAGGAATCGATCTGAATCCGCGTACTTGGATCGCGAGAGCCGGTCATTCTGGATGAGCCCTTCCTCAACCGGGCCGCATCAGATCTTCGGCGGCAGTTTTGTTAGACGCTCTAAGGACTATGCGTTCCCCAGTGAGAGCCGAACGTGACCCAGAACCGCTCCACCTACCGTGCGATCCGGTTCACCGGCCCGGGCGGCCTCGATCGGCTCGAGGAGGTCCGCCTTCCGCTGCTCGATCCCGGGCCCGGGGAGCTTCGCGTCCGGGTGGTCGCCGCCGGCGCCGGCGCCACTGATCTGACCATGCGACGAGGCAGGTATCCCTTCGCCCCACCCTTCCCGTTCGTCCCAGGCTACGAGGTGCTCGGAGTCGTCGATGCGATCGGTGCGGGCGTTGTGGGCTTCGCGCTCGGCCAGAAGGTGGCCGCGCTCACGGTCCATGGCGCGTTCGCTGAGTACCTCGTTCGCGCCGCCGAGCACTTCGTTCCGGTCCCAGCGGGGCTGGACGACGGCGAGACCGTAGCACTCGTGCTCAACTACGGAACCGCGTGGCAGATGATCCACCGGGTCGCGAAGCTGCAGGCTGGGCAGACCGCTCTCGTCACGGGCGCCAACGGCGGCGTCGGCACGGCGCTGCTCGACCTGTTGCGGGACGCCAGGGTGCGCACGCTCGGCGCCTGCTCCAGCCGACACGCGGAGCTCGTCCGGTCGCTGGGCGGCGAGCCCATCCCGTCTCGGGGCACTCCGCTCGATCGGACGGTGCGGAGCGTCCTGCCCGAGGGCGTGGATGCCGCCTTCGACGTCCTGGGCGGCGCGGGCACGGGTGAGTGTATCCGTGCCACGAAGCGAGGAGGGGTAGTCGTCGGCTACGGCTTCATGGGCACGGTCGTCGACGGCCGGCCGAGCCGCTGGCTGACGCTCCGCGGGTTCGCGAGCCTGCTCGTCGGCGCGAGGCTCCACGGAAGGCGCGGAGCCTTCTACGGGATCACGCTTCGCTACCGGCGAGATCCGGGGCCGTACCGGGAGGACCTGGCCTCGCTGATGACGCTCCTGGCCTCACGGCGGATCGCACCGCGGATCGCCCACCGCCTGCCCCTCCTCGCCGTGCGCCGGTCGCAGGAACTGCTCGAGGCAGGGGGAATCGCCGGAAAGATCGTGCTCGTGCGCGAGGCGGGACTGGGTGGCCGATCGGAGGGCGGCCGGTAGGTCTTCGCGCACCATTCGCGCACGGACGAGGGGACCCGCGCGTCGCTGTAGCGATCTCAGTTCCCGTCGTGGCCAGGGTGGTCACGTTGCCGCTGACCGCCTCAGCCACTCGATGGTGAAGGACGTCGCCCCCTCGACCTGCGTCCACGCCAAGCTCTCGAAGCGGATCACCGCGCACGGGCTCCGCCACACGTTCGCCAGCCACCTCGTGATGCGCGGCGCCTCGCTCAAGGCGGTGCAGGAGCTGCTCGGCCATGAGGGCATCGAGATGCCGCTTCGCTACTCGCACCTCGCGCCGGACGTGAAGCGCGAGGCCCAGGATCGGCCCGCCGCTTCTCCGCCGTGACGCGCACGAGGGCGGAGGTGAACAGCGGAAGCGTACCGTGCAGGAGCACCGCGCCATGCGCCGCCGGAGCCAGGGAAAACCGCCGTAGGCGAGGAGCGCGAAGCCCAGCCCGCCGAGGAAGGCCAGCGCTCCGACGTCGCGCCAGGCGGCGCGGCGCAGGCCGCCCCGCAGGAGCACCTGGAGAAGAAGGGCGCCGCCGATCCCGAACCGGAGGGCAGCGAGGTCCGGTAGCCTCAGCCTCGACGAGAGTCCCAGGCGCGATACGAGCGTGAAGCTCGAGAAGAGCAGGACCGAGAGCACCGCGCACCCGGGCCCGACGACGCGCTCCCTTGCCGTCGCATCCCGGTGGCCCGCGCCTCCGGGCGTCTCGAGCGTAGCCGGCCGGATCCCTCGCCGCCCCGGGTCAGGCCGCCCCTCGCCTCGCCTGCGCGAACGACCGGGAAGTCGATCTCGGTCTCGGCGACCTGATTCAGGTAGTTGGTGAACACGTTCAGCACGGCGTTGGCGACCAGCTCGACGATCTGGCCGTCGTCGTAGCCGGCGCGACGCACTTCGCCGAGATCGGCGTCGCTGACCTGTCCGCGCCACTCGACGACGCGCTTGGCGAACCGCAGCGCCGCCTCGTCACGCGGATCCGAGGCGCGCCCCCGTCGTGCCAGGGCCAGCGCCGCGTCGGAGAGGTGAAGTCCCTTCCCGAGCGCGCTGTGGGCGGAAAGGCAGTAATCGCAGCCGTTGGCCTGGGACACGGCCAGCGCGATCTGCTCGCGCAGCCGCGCGCCGAGCCGCCCTCGCGCCAGGGCCCCGCTGAGGCCGAGCACGCCTTCGCAGGTGGACGCATACGTTCGCGCTGGACGCCTGGAACGGATCCTCGCGAGGTTCGAGCCGCCGGCCTTGCCGGTCCAGGTCGTGGTCCCCGGCGGCCGCTTGGCGACGCCGATCGTGCGGCCCTTCGTGGAGCGAGCCGTCGAGGCACTTCGCACGGCGCGCGACTCCCGACCCGCCCGAGACTCCCCGCCCGGGCGAGGGAGCCACGCCCCATTCGGACCTCTCGGCACGTGTAACAAGCCACGACGCCTCGGCGACAATTGCTTCGGAGCGCTCCTCTCGATGCCGCCAACGGTCCAACGGGTCGTTGTTCCGACGGACGGGGCCGGGCAACATCCGGTCCCGGACGCGGGTGGCTTTCGGCGCGAATGCGCCGCGCCCCGAACACGATGGCCGACATGAGGCAGAGGGCGTTCGAGCGCTTCGACGCCGATCCGGCCGCCTACGCGGACCACCTGCGCACGCCCCTGGGCCGGCTTCGCTCGGAGCTCTCCTGGCGGATCCTGGAGGCGCACCTGCCGCCTCCGGGCGCGTCCCCACCGCGCGCGCTCGACCTGGGCGGCGGGACCGGGGAGACGGCGCTTCGCCTCGCGGCGGCGGGGTGGCTGGTGACGCTCGTCGACGGCTCGCCGCGGATGATCGAGCGGGCCGCTGGGCTCGCGCGGGCGCGGGGGCTCGCGGAGCGGATCGCGTGCCGCATGCTCGACGTCGACGCAGGAGGTCTGGCGCACGCCCTTGGCGCGAGCGGTTACCAGCTTGTGGTGTGCCACAACCTGCTCGAGTACGTCGCCTCGCCGGAGGCGCTGCTCCGCGAGATGAGCGCAGCGCTTGCCGCCGGGGGCCGGCTCTCGCTCCTCGTCCGCAACCGGGCAGGCGAGGCGATGAAGCACTTGCTCCGGGGCACCGACCCGGAAACCGTGCTGGCGTTCCTCGCGGCCCGCCGGGTGCGCGAGGATCTCTACGGGCTCGAGGTCCGGCTGTTCGACCCCGACGAGATCAGGCGGCTCCTCCGCACCGCCGGGCTGGAGGTCGTTGCGGAGCACGGCGTGAGGGTGGTGGCGGATCACTTGGGCGACTGGGACGGAGCCGGCGACGGCGCGGTGGATCGGATGCTGGAGCTCGAACGCCGGCTCGGTGAGAGGAGGGAGCTCCTTGCGGTCTCCCGGTACCTTCAACTCATCGCGGAGCGCGGCCAGGCCTCGGCCGCGCCCTGATCCGAGGCCACAGTGGACGACGATTCCTTCGGCTCGAGCGTCGCATCGCCTGAGGAGGCCTCACCGCGTTTCGCGCTGGGCCTCGGTCTCACCAACGAGTGCAACCTGTCCTGCGCGTTCTGCTACCGGGACCCGGAGCGCACGGATCGCCTCGATGCACAGCAGGTGGGTGCCGTGCTCGATCGCCTTCCGGTCCGCTCGGTGAACCTCGGCACCGGCGAGAACGGGCTCCACCCTCGCTTCCGAGAGCTGCTGGCACTCCTCGCCAGCCGAGACGTGAAGGTCACCATCACCTCGAACGGATACAGCGTCGCCGTCCTCCCGGACGAGGCGCTACGCCTCTTCCACGACGTGGAGCTCTCGCTCGACTTCCCCACCAAGGAGGAGCAGGACGCGCAGCGCGGGCCGGGCAACTGGGACCTGGTCCATGAGCAGGCGGCGCGGTGCCGGCGGCTCGGCGTGCCGGTCGCGTTCGTCGCCGTCATGATGCGCACGAACTACCTGCGCCTGGCCGATCTGGCCCGCATCGCCGGAGCCCACGATGCCCTGCTGCGGGTGAACGTCTACCAGTCGGTGCGCTCGGATGCCTATGCACTGGACTACCAGCAATACTGGGAGGGGTTCGAGCGCCTCTTTGCCGAGGCCGACGTGGTGGCGGTAGGCGAGCCGCTGGTTCGGGCGATGGCCGGGCTGCCGGGAGGCGGGGGAGGCTGCGGCGCCGGCACGGTGCGCGTGACGCCGCGCGCGACGGTGAAGCCGTGCGTGTACTGGCCGGGCCCCGGTGACCCGCTGGCGACGCTGCTGGAGGCGGGCGCTGCGGTGGTCGAGACGCGGCCCTTCCGGGAGGCGCGCACCATCCCGGAGGCCTGCGAGCCCTGCGAGTTCCGCGACACGTGCCGCGGCGGTTGCGCCGGACGCCGCAGGCTCGACGGCGCTCTGGATCGCCCCGACCGCTACTGCCCGGTGGTGCGCGGCGAGCAGCGGCGCCTCGCGGTGCGTCTCGCCCCGGGGCGCGATCTTCCCAAGGTCGGTAGCGCCTGCACGACCATCGTCAGGGCGCGGGCGCGAGCGGAATGACGGTTCGAGAACGGGGATCCCGCATCCCCCACCACGCCCAGCCTGCGGCGATCGCGAGCGCGCCGTACTCGACGAGGAGTGCCCACGGGGGAACGGCCCACGGCGCGCCCGCGGGGCGGTTCCACACCACGTACACCACCTGGATCGACACCGTCCACGCGAGCAGGGGAAGCGTGGAGCGCCCGACCAGGAACGGCGCCAGCCAGACCAGGTACCACGGGTAGACGAGCGGCGCGCACAGCAGCGCCGCGGCGAGCGGCCAGGCCCAGGCGGCGGGTGAGGTCGCGGGCAGCCTCGCCCGCGCCCAGACGGCGACGGCGAGCCCGGCGCCGATGGCCAGCCCGGCGGCCAGGACCGGCGTGGACGCCGAGGCGGCCGCCTCGAACACCGGACCGTTGAAGCGAAACCGTCGCACGACCTCGGGGACCGACCCGATCGCGGGGCCGCCCAGCACCCAGAAGGGCAGGTAGAGCCCGACCAGGACGGCGACCGCGGCCGCAACGTGCCGGAGCTTGACCCTCCGCCAGAGCAAGGGTGCGAGGACCACGGGCAGGGGCTTCACCGCGACCGCCAGCGCCAGCGCGACGCTGCAAGCGAGGGCGCGCCGCCGTGCCAGCGCCAGGGCCGCCAGTACCACGAGGAGCGCCCCGAGCGCATCGACGTGGCCCTGCCGCGCCACCTCCAGCGCCACCAGCGGGTTCCACAGGTAGGCGAGGACCCAGCCCGCACTGGCGCCGATCGCCACGAGCCAGCGCCGCATCGCGAGCGCCAAGAATAGCTCGCAGACGAGAAGGGCCGCCTTGACGGCGAGCGTTGACTCGCCCGGCGCGGTCGCGAGGAGGAAGAAGGCCTGCGCGCCCGGAGGATACGGGCTGGGCACGTCGGGGTTGTTGACCGGCCAGTTTTCGGGCGTACGGAAGCGCGCCGCTGCCGGATCGGCGGGGACCACCGCGTACGGCGACAGACCGGCGCGCACCAGGTGCGCGTCCCAGACGTAGCGCGTCACGTCGGCGCCCAGATGGGCGGGCGCGAGCACGAGCGCGCCGCGCCAGACGAAGGCCATGTACGCCAGAGCGACGAGCGCGCGCCGGGAAGGGTGCCTTCCGCGCGCCAGCTGGAACATCGCCGCGAGGTAGGCCGCGCTGGCGAGGCCGAGAAGGAGGAAGAACGGCCGCGTGCCCTGACCGGGATCACGCACGGCGAAGGCGAGAAGCACCGCCAGAAGCGCCCCGCCTGCCGCCCAGAGCGGCCACGTCCGCCCGGCGGGGTCGGGGCCCGCGACGCCGGGCGCCGCGCCAGGTTCGCCCCACGGGAGCGGGGTCTCGGTCGTTCTGGGCCGCCCCGTATCGCGAGAGACCTGCTCGGACGCCCACTGCTCGGCGCCCACGCGGCTCGAGCCTTCCCACGAGGCGAGAAGCGCGGCCGTGCGCGGCGCTCGCGCCGGCTCGGCGCGCAGGTCCGCCCGCAGCCGAGAGAGATCCGCAGCCACGTCCACGTCGTACCAAACCGGGGCCACGGCCACCGACAGCCCGAGCGCCCGCGCCTTGTTGCAGATGGCGTCGTACGCGCTCGCCGTCCCGAGGGGCGCCTCCTCGAAGAGCCCGGGGTACGCCGCCGACGCGCCCACCAGATAGTATCCGCCGTCCTCCGTGGGCCCGACGACGAGATCGCTCTGGTCGAGGCTGGCGAAGGCCGCCTGGAGCGCGGAGGCGGGAAGGTGTGGGCTGTCGGCGTCGAGCGCGATGACGCGCGAGAAACCGGCGTGGATGAAGCGGTGGAACGCGGTGGCGAGCGCCGCCGCGAGCCCCTCGCCTTCTTGCGCGACCAGGTCCACTCGGGGCAGCAGGGCGGCGAGGGCGCCCACGTCCTCCGGCGGGCACATGACTGCGATCTGCACTCCGGCGAGCGACCGCGCCAGATCGAGCGTGTCGCGCAGCATGCACTCCGAGAGGCGGACGACGTCCGGCGCCGCGCCGTCGAGGCGCGTCTTGCTGTGCCCCTTCCGCGGGGCCTTGGCCATGACCACCAGCGCCCGGCGGGCGCCGGGCCGCCACCCTGCTGGCGCCCCTCTCGGCGCGCTCATGGCCCCCCCGCGCCCCGCTCACGCGGTTCGGCCCGAAACCGGTTCACGAGAATGCCGGTGAGGATGTACCAGGCCGCGCCCAGGCTTCCCCTCACCGTACCACTGATCTTCGAGACGCCGATGCGCGGGTGGTAGCTCACCGGCACCTCGGCGACGCGGTACCCCTGCCTCGCGGCGCGGGTCGGGAGCTCGACGGCCCACCCGTAGGTCGGCGCCCGCAGGCCCATGGCGCGCAGGACGTCGTAGCGCGCTGCGCGGAACGGGCCGAGGTCGCTGAGCGGCACGCCGTACAGCGCGTGGATGAGGGCCGCCCCGAGCCGGTTTCCGAGGACCTGGTGCCAGGGCATCGCCCCCGCCACCAGGCCCCCCTTCAGCCGGGACCCGAGGACGACGTCGGCCGTCCCGTTCCGGATGGGTTCGAGAAGCCGTGGCATCTCGCCGGGGCGGTCGCTGTAGTCGCCGTCGAGGAAGACGACCACCTCGGGGTTGCTGGCGCGCTCCAGGCCAGTCAGGCACGCCCGGCCGTAGCCGCGCCGCGGTTCCAGGATCACGCGAGCGCCGCGCGATGCCGCGAGATCCCGAGTGCCGTCGATCGAGCCGCCGTCGACCACCAGCACCTCGGCCTCGAGCGAGGCGGGGATGTCCTCGAGGACGCGGCCGATCGAGCCTGCCTCGTCGAGCGTCGGGATGACGACCGTGAGTCGCACGCCGCCGAGACTACCAGATGGGCAGCTTCGGCCACTTCCTCGAGAAGAACGCGTCGAAGCCCCAGGTACGCCCCGACCGCGTGGCGACCAGAGCCGCCGCCGCGATCGTCGGAATGAGCAGCTCCCAGATCCAGGCGGCGCCCAGCTCCGACAACCAGAGCGTGAAGAGGAAGCCGGCGGCTGCCGCGGCGACGAGCCGGCTCGCCGTCCCGGTCACCAGCGCCATACCGAACGCGAGCTCCGAGGCCCCCTGGAGCGGGCCGGCCACGGCCGCGTGGCTCGCCACGAACGACATCACGCCCTTCCAGACGCCGGGAGCGGTTCCCTTCTCGAGGTAGTACTGGATGACGCCCCGGTAGCCCGCGGGTGTGTAGGCGCCCTTCAGGAGATTCTCGAAGAACACCCAGACGAACATCGCGCCGATGGCGATGCGGATCACCGCCAGGGCTCGCTTCTCCCAGATAGGGTCGTTCGTGGTCGGGGTCCGCTCCGGCTCGGCCCGAACGGCGGCGGAGGACAGGACGTCGTGCGAGGTCATGGCCATGGTCGCTAGAACCTCCCGGGGGGGTCTGCAATCCCTTCCCTGAGGGTGGGCGCGTTGCGGGTACTGTACGTGGACCGCCATCGGACGTTACAGGCCCAGGCGCCCGATGCCCGAGAGCGCCTCCTTCGGGGCTTCCGAGCACGCCTCCTGCGCAGCCGGCTCCTCCGGGGCCGATCCGTCCCGCGCGGGGGTATCCAAGGCGGAGCCTATCCTTCGCCCAGGTCGAGCCGCTTCGCGAGCCAGCCGGCCTGCCAAGCTCGCTCCGCCTCGAAGGCAGCGAGCCCGCCGTCGAGTGTCGAGGCGAGCAGGCAGGCGATGTACGAGACCGTCGCCGTCCGGAGCTGGAGCGCGTAGTTCGCGGCATCGGAGAGGTACCAGGCGGCCAGGGGAACCGGGCCAGCTCTCCCGAGCGCGTCCACAATCGCCTGAGGTTGCTCCAGGCCCTCGAGTACGCCCCGCAGCCTCGCGTCGAGGTGTGGCGAGGCCAGGTCGCGCGCGCGCATGAGGCACGCCCGCGAGTACTCCCGCTCGAGCGACGGGTCCCATCCTGCGATCCTCGCGACGAGCCGCGCACGCGGCGACGCGATCTGGTAGCGGGACTCGCGCACCGGCGGCTCGAGCTCGACGCGCCAGAGCTCGTCGTCGAGCCAGTACGGAAGATCCTCCCACCGGCAGGCGTGCACCAGCTCGACGCGGCCTTCCCTGGCCCCCACCCACTCGCCGGGCTCCGGCCAGCGAAAGCCAGTGAAGGGCGAGAGCGCACCACGTGCCAGGAACTTGTAGGCGATCACGACGAACCGCCTCCAGAGCCCTTCTTCCAGTCGCGGAAGGCGCGGAGCAGCTCGTCGCGCGCCGCGGGAGCGATGGAGTCCTCGGTGAGCTGGCCGGCGCTCGCGAGCACTTGCCGCATCTGCTTCAGGTAGGTGCGGCACGGAACGCAATAGGTGAGGTGCAGCTCGAAGCGGAGCCGGTCATCTGCCGGCAGCCGCACCTCGAGGTAATCGGTCACGAGCTCGACGAGCTCCCGGCAAGTGAGGTCTGGGACCTCGCGCGTCATCGATGACCCTCCGCCCGGAGCCGCTCCTCGACGTAGGCGCGTACCTTCGACCTGGCTCGATGGAGGAGCACGCGTTGGTTCCCCTCGGAGATCCCCAGCAGCTCGCACACCTCGTCCGACTCCCACGCGTCCACGTCGCGCAGGCTCATGACGGTCCGCTGCGCCTCGGGGAGCGTCTCAACCCCCTGGCGCACCAGTGCCAGCATCTGGCCCGACTCGACCTGCGCGTCGGGCCACGCTTCTGGCGGGTCGGCCCAGAATCCCCCCCACCTCTCTTCGTCGTCGCGGAAGCGCTCGGGGGGCACGGCCGGTCCCGCCTCGGCCGCGGCCAGTGCCGAGAGCGGCACCGTGCGCCCGTCGTGCACGCCCCGCGTCTTGGCGCAGTTGACCAGGATCCGGAAGATCCAGGACTTGAGGGAGGAGCGACCCTCGAAGAAATGGATCCCCTTGAGCACACCGAGCCAGGCCTCCTGCACCACCTCCTCCGCGCTGGCGCGGCTCTTCACGTACAGCGATGCGACGCGGAGCATCGTGCCATGGTACCGGTTCACGAGCACGACAAACGCCTCGTCGTCGCCGGCGCGCAGCGCTGCGAGTTCGCGCTCCTCTGCGGAGACCTTGACCGATGCCGCGGTCGCGCCCGGCGAGTCCATCCGCTGCACCTCCCCGATCGGGTCGGTGGCGACCATTTAGCTTCGCTGACGCCGTCCCGCCGCGGCCCCATGGGGCTGTTCGACGAGACGACGGGCCCAGGTGTCCTCGAGCTTGGACCCTCCCCGCGGGGTGTCGGGACGTCAGCGGCCACGTTCTCCGGTGTCACCGGTGGCAGGCGGCGTTACAGCCTCCCGGACGCGCGAGGCGTTCAGGGACGTAAACGCGTGCAATCCGCTCGCGGCGATGTTCCACATGGGTGGCGCCGTCGCCCGAGTCCCCCACGGCGCCACCGCCTACGCCGGTCGCGATGTGGCGCACAACATCATCATCGACGCCGTGTGGCTCCCTGACGAGTGCGGCGAGCACGCCGCGGCCGAGACCGCTTGGGCGCGGCGGTTCCTCCAGGCCCTCCAACCGCACTGCGCTGGCGGCGTCTACGTCAACTTCCTAGATTCCGACGACGACTCCAGCCGGGTTCGAGAGGCCTACGGCGACCAGATCTACCGGCGGCTCGCCGAGGTCAAGGCCAAGTACGACCCTGACAACGCGTTCCACCACAACAGGAACATCCAGCCCGGCTAGACGCGGATGCGGATAGACGTTTCAACCCGCGATCTTGATCCGGAAACGCCGCGATCTTGATCCGGAAACGGATATTCCGTGAACCGGCGACGTCTCGGGAACTTCACCTCTCGTGACAGGCTTGCCGGAGTTGGCTCCTCGGCAGCCCACCACGGTCTACTCGAGGCGCTGGGTGCTGCGAGAGCACCTCGTCCCGCCTTCGGCCGGCACCCGCTCGACGCCATCGGCCCTGCCGACGTCGAGACCTGCCTGGACCTCGTCCGCGGCTATCTTGTGGTCCGCCGGGTCACGGCCGAAGCGGCACCGTAGGGGCACATGTGCGGCACATGGGAGGTGCGAAAAGAAAGCCCCCTGCCCGACCAGGGGGCTGGATGGAGCGGGGAAGGGATTTGAAGCATTACGAGCAGTGAACACTTATCCGAGGCGGGACGGACGCTTGCCGCACAAGGGTACTAAACGACTCGGGAAGGTAGTCGGCACGGCAGTGCACGGGAGCGCACGCCGAGTCACGGCGCGGAACGCCCTAACGGCAACCTGACGGCAACGCGTTGCTAGTTCGTCTCATCAGGCCGGGTCGTCTGACTTCCATCCCCGCCCCCTTCCTTCCCCGGTGGTGACCCAGTGTCCAGGAGACATACGGGAGACGGAGCACGGTGATGGCCCGAACGTAGCCAAGGTCGTCTGGCGCGCGCCAACCAGCGGGGTACCTCTCGGTACGCGGCCCCGACTGCAACGCCTGCATCGCTGGTTCCGGTCAGGGCCGAGGGCCCCTCCCCCCGGGACTTGACAAGCCATATAGTTCCATTATTCTGGAATTATGAAACTTCAAGGTGCCGTCGAGCGTTTGTCGGCGCTGGCGCAGGAGACGCGTCTGGAGCTGTTTCGCCGACTCGTCCGGAGGGGGCCCGACGGGATGCCCGCCGGTGTGATGGCGGAGGCCCTCGCCGTCCCCAAGCCGACGCTCTCGTTCCATTTGACCGCGCTCGAGCGGGCAGGTCTTGTCACGGCTCGCCGAGAGGGCCGATCGATCGTCTATGCCGCCGACTACGGCGCCATTGCCGAGCTCGTAGGCTTCCTCTACGAGAACTGCTGCGGCGAGGACTCGAGCTGTCTCACTGCCCTCAGGCGCGCCGGCAGCGCGCTTCTCCCGAAGTCCACGTCAAGGAGCGCCCGATGAGCCATCCCTCCTCGCCCGCGACACCCGAGAACGTCGTCAACCAGGTACGCGACCGCTACGGAAGCATCGCAGCCGGGAAGACATCCGGCTGCGGCTGCGCGTGCGGCGGAACCGACGCCGTGGCGAGTGCCATCGGGTACTCGCCAGCCGAGCTCGAGGCACTCCCCGTGGAGGCGAACCTGGGTCTCGGCTGCGGCGCGCCCATCGGCTTCCTGCATCTTTCGGCGGGCGAGACCGTGCTCGACCTTGGCTCGGGCGCAGGCATCGACGCCTTCCTGGCCGCGCGAGAGGTGGGCCCCACCGGCCGCGTCATCGGCGTCGACATGACCCCCGAGATGCTCGCACGCGCGCGCTCGGCCGCTGAGCGGCACGGCTACGCCAACGTCGAGTTCCGCGAAGGACGTCTTGAAAAGTTGCCGCTCGAGGATGCCTCGGTCGACGTTGTGACAAGCAACTGCGTGATCAACCTCGTGCCCGACAAGGCCGCCGTGTTCCGCGAGGTCGCACGCGTCCTGAAGCCTGGCGGGCGCATGGTCATCTCCGACATCGTCCTCGATCGCCCGCTGCCAGAGGCGCTCGCAAAGGACGTGCTCGCGTGGGTCGGCTGCGTCGCCGGAGCGGAGCTGCGCACGATCTACTTCGGCCGGCTGGAGGCCGCGGGCCTGACCGGCGTCGAGCTCCTGCGCGATGTCGACTACGCCGCAGGGCTCGCCGAGGCCTCACCATCGGAAGCCGCGGCGCTCCTCGAGCGTCTCGGCCTGTCGGTTGACGACATCCGCGGCATCGTGCACTCAGTGACCTATCGAGCCCACAGGCCCGCTGACCACTGATGACCGGATGCTCGCGCGCTCTACGATGCGCTGGGCCTGGGTGTCCACCTCGCAGGCCGTCGCGCCGCACCGGGTCACGGCATCGCCCTCGATGTACCGGCCGACGCCTGCCGCTGTATCGAAGTCGCACCCGGTCAGCTCGCGGCACCTAGTGCTGCCGAAGTGGCCGGCGAACCACCGCGCGAGCTCATGCCCGCGGTTCATCGCCCGGTTGAAGGCGTTGCGTTCGTCGGCGAAGGCGTCGCCTCTGACCGCCATGGTGGCCACCTGCCGCAGCACGCGCAGGTAGCTGTCCTCGATGGCGCCGAGCCGCTCCCCCAGGAGCAGGAGGCCTCCGGTGAACGCTCCGCAGGTCATGCCGGCGAGGGCCGTGCCCCCGAGGAATGCCGAGGCCGCGTCGAGCAGTTCCGGGCGGGCGCCGCCGGGGATGGCGGAGCAGCGGAGCACTGCCTGGGCGCAGTGGAAGTCCCGCTCGGCCAGGTGTGCGCACAGGCGGGCGTGCGCCTCCTGGCGCTCGGCGGAAAGCTCGGCCCGCTGGGCGCCGGCCTCCACGTCCAGGTAGCGCCCCGGCGCCTCGCCGACCGCACCGAAGCAGCAGAGCGGCAAGCGCGCATCCCCGAGGATGTCCCGGCAGCGCACGGAGCCGTGGTCGGCCTGGAAGGCGTCGAGCAGGGTCCGCCCCAAAGCCACCGGCGCGGGAATCCCGCCGATGGCAGGGTCCCGGGCGTGGCGGAGGCCGAGGAGGACCAGCGGACCGGTGATGCCACCGCACTCGTTCCCGGTGTTCCCCATCCCGGGAAGGGCTGCCGCGTGCTTCACCAGCCAGGGCGCCTCCTCACCGGCCGCATCCAGCAGCGTCTTCACCACCGTGGGCGCGCAATGGCCCATGCGCAGCAGGCTTCGGATCGCCCGGACTCGGAGGCCGGCGTGCGGCGGTCGGGGGGCCGTTCCCGCGTCGGCGGCATCACGGGCCGGGCCAGGCATGGTCAGAACTCGCGGCCGAGGCGGTAGGCCTCGTCCAGGTAGCCGCGCCGAGTCGCGTCATCCGCTCCGTAGACGGCATGAAAGTAGACGTGCTCGACCTTCTTGATGCCCGGGTACTGGAATCCGAACTCGTCGATGAGCACCCGCATCGCCCCCGCCAGCCCCGCCTGGTACGCACGCTTGTCGAAGACCGTCGTCTGGATGATCAGCGCCTTCTCGTGCTTGAGGAGCGGCACGCGGCCACGGATGTCGCCTCTCCAGCCGTCCGGGGTGATCCCGAACGCGAACCCCAGCGTGAACACGCGCTCGATCCAGCCCTTGAGGATCGCCGGGAACCCGACGAACCAGACGGGCGCGATGAATGCCAGCGCCTGCGCGCTCGCGACCTTCGCCTGCTGCTCCAGGACGTCCTTCGGCCGGTAGCGTTCCTGGAGGATCCGGATGATTCCCCTGGTATCGCGATCGCCGAGAATCCGCCTCAGGAGGAACCGCGACAGCGGCCCGGCTGCCTCCGCCATCATGCGCTCGCGCAGGTGCCAGCGGTCGATGATCTCCTGGGGAGCGTCCGCGTCCATCCAGTTCGGGTTGTCGCGCCCGCGGAGGACTGGATCGAAGTCGATGGCATAGAGGTCCACGACCTCGTTCACGTGACCGGCGTCTCGGAGCCCCGAGTCGAAGCGCTCCAGCACGGCATGGCAGAACGACGTGGGGCTGGGATGCGCATAGACCGTGAGGACCTTCATGGGCGCTCCCGGTCGCCTGCTTCGCTCGTCCTCGTGAAGAACGGCCTCAGCACCAGGCTGGCGCCGATGACGACGAGACAGATGCCCAGGAGCGGCAGGTCGGGTCGCACGGCTCGGGTGAGCGCCGCGACCAGGGCGGCGATCCCGAGCACGAAGGAGAAGCCGTTCACCCTGATGTGCGCGAGAGCCCGCACGACGTTGACCCCGAGCAGGACGGCGGCGACGCCGAGCAGCCAGGCGCCCTCGGGCACCTGGTCGCGGGGCACGAGCCAGACGATGCCCGTGATGAGCAGCAGCAGGCCCCAGGCGATGTCGTGGAGCCGGCGATCGAGCTGTGCTTTGCGATCGCTGGACGGATCGCTTCCCGATTCGGGCTGCATACTTCCCCCCCTTTGCGCCTGTTCCGCGTGCCTCGGCCGACCGCCGGGACGCGGGGCAAACCCCGCTCGACGCTAGTGACTCGGCGGAAGATCGTCATCGGGAAGTCAGGGGCGCGTCCCAAGTGGCCGCCGGAACGGGCGTATTCGAGTAGTCGCGTTCGGCTGGCGAAGCCGGCATGGCCAAGCTGGTCGCAGTCTTCGAAGCAACCGAGCCAAGCCGGCGCGAGCCCGCTCAGGGGTAGGCCCCGGCATCTGGGCCGCTGCAGTACGACCGGCGACCGATATGCGGTTGGATTCGGAGGGGTGGCCCCTGAAGAAGTCCTCGCCGAGCTCCTTGGTCTCGAGGATCGGCTCGAGGCCCAGCGGGCCGGTGTTGGCCGCCGCGACAAAGGCGTCCTCCGGCGTGAGGACGCGTTCGTGCCCCTGGGCGTCCGGCGGCGCCGAGAACTTCATCTCGGGCCCGTTCTCCATGGCCACGTGTCCCCAGTGCTCGCCGAGCCAGCACACCGTCGCGTGGTAGGTCGCCGTCCGATTCACAGCGTCTTCCCCGCCTCGGAGGGAGGGCAACATCGTCTACTACACGCTGCTCACGCCGTGCGTCGTGAACTTCTTCTCCTGCGCGGCCCAGGTGCTGAAGGAGCGCAGCGTGAGCTGGCGCTGGAGCGTCGTTGTGGGAAGGCGGCGGACATGAAGCTAGGCAGCGGGCATGAACAGCAGCGCCGCGGCCGCAGGTCCCGGCTCCCACTTCACCGGCCGGGAGCCCGACGGCTCTTGCGACGGGTCGCGGCCCTTCGTTTCGGGCTCTGACGCCCTCTGCGCGTCCTTCCCGCGGCGGCCATCATCTCCCGACACATGGCCGCCGGCTCGACCTCGCCGCCGCAGCACATCTTCTTCATCATCTCCTGCATCATCGACGGCATGCCCGTCCCTCCGGCCTTCGGCTCGACTCCCTTCGACTCCATGGTCTTCTCCCTAGCTCGGCTGGCGCTGCAGATTCCGCACGTCCTCTTTCAAACCCTCGACCTCGTGCTGCGAGTCCGAGAGCTCGCTGGCCGTGGGCCGGCGTCTGCCCATGCAACCGAAGCCACGGAAGCAGACGAAAGCCATGACGGCCATGAACACCAGACCGACGAGCGGCACGAGCCACCAGAAGCCGCCGCCGGCCATTCCCCAGGTTCCGAAACACGGCATGTGAGTTCCTCCTCTTGGAATCCAGCCCGGCCTACGCCGCGCTGGCGGCTTCGCCCGCCAGCTTCAGCCTGGCGATGATCTCGTCGGCGACCTGCCGCGCCACGGGCCTGAGCTCCTCCTCGGGGACGTCGTCCATCGAGAAGAGGTCGCCGTACTTCTTGTGCAGGGGCAGCGCGTCGATCTGGACGAGCTTCTCCTCGCCGACGAGGCCCTTCAGGGCGCGCCCGTGGCATTTGAGAAAGCAGCCGTCGATCATGATGGTCTTGTCCGCGCTCTTCACCCAGGACGCCATCGCCGAGTGGGGAACGAAGAAGGTCTCGCCGTGGCAGGCGCGCGCGAGATTCGGCACTTCCTTTGCGACCAGGTTGGCCGCGCGCCGCGCGATCTCCCCCCGGACGCACGGCCCCTCGCAGGAGAGGACGGGTATCTTCCTCGCCGCGATCTGCCTCTTCGCGTACCCCTCCCCGGCCGGGCAGAGACCCGTCACTCCCTGCACGTCGAGCGAGAAATGCGGTGTGCGCCCTTCCATGTGGTCTCCTCCGTTCGTCCGCTTCCGTAGACGGACGGGGGACCGGAAAGGATACGGGTGGGCGGCTCAGCGGCTCCGGCCGAGGGAGACCAGGCTCCCAGCCTTGGGTGCGCAGGCGAACTCGTTCTCTTCGTCTCGCTCGAAGTCGCAGGCGCGCTCCAGGGCCGCCTTCAGGGCTCGGCGCGCCCGATGGAGCCGGATCTTCGCGGCCCCGAGCGAGATACCGAGGGCTTCGGCCAGCTCGCGATCGCCGAGGCCCCGAAGCTCACCGAGGAGGATGACGGCGCTCTGGCTGGCGGGGAGCTGCTCGACCACCCGCAGGATGCACTCGCGCATTCGCGCGCGATCGAGCGCGCCCTCGGGGGAGCCTGGCTGCGCCGCCTCCCGGGCGCCCTCGGCGTCGGCTGCGTCGGCCGCAGCCTCGTCGCCTTCGAGATCGGCGCGCCGCTCGGGGCTCCGCAGTCGGTCGATGGCCGCGTTCGTGGCGACGCGGTACAGCCACGTTTGCACGCGCGAGTCGCCCCGGAACGTACCGATGGCACGCTGCGCCTTCTCGAAGACGTCCTGTGCCAGATCCTCGGCGTCGGTCGCGCCGACGAGGCGTAGCAGGTACCGGCGGATGCGATCGCCGTGGTCCCGGTGGAGCTGCTCGATCGTGAGCGTTGACTGTTCGAAGGCCATGACGGGCTGGCCCTGTCCTGGTCCCGTCGAGGCTACGCTCTTGATGGCCTTGGCTCAAGGCGCGTGACGTTTCGATGGAGATGACGTGTGCGCGGTTGCGTTTCCAGAATACCTATCGTAGATATACGATTGTTTCAATCCTTTCAACCGACGAGGTCTCGTGCCATGGCCGTTCCACTCAAGGTGCCTCCGGCCTGTGCTCCCTTCGCGGATGAAGAGCCCGACCTCCGACCCGTCGAGGGGAGGGAGGCCGACGAGGAGCTCTCGATCCTCGCCAAGGCGCTCGGTCATCCGGCACGCGTCCAGATCATGAGGCTCCTCGTCCGCCGCAACGCCTGCATCTGCGGAGACATCGTGGACGAGCTGCCGCTCGCACAGTCCACCGTCTCCCAGCACCTCAAGGTGCTGAAGGAGGCCGGCCTCATCCGCGGGGAGATCGACGGACCGCGGGTCGGCTACTGCGTCGAACCGCGCGTCCTCCGGCGTCTCAAGGCCCTCGTCGGGAGCCTCTAGGAGAACCAAGTGACCGAAGCTGCCATCGCCACCCCAGCAGCGACCGGGATCGCCCGCAGGCTGTCCTTCCTGGACCGCTACCTCACGCTCTGGATCTTCCTCGCCATGGGGTTCGGGGTGGCCCTCGGCGCGCTCGTCCCCGGCACCGAGACGTTCATCCAGAGGTTCCAGGTCGGGACGACGAACGTCCCCATCGCCATCGGCCTCGTCCTGATGATGTACCCGCCCCTCGCCAAGGTCCGCTACGAGTCGCTTGGCGTCGTCTTCAGGCACCAGCGCGTCCTGGCCCTGAGCCTCCTGCAAAACTGGGTGGTCGGGCCGGTCGTGATGTTCGTCCTGGCCATGGTCTTCCTGCGCGGCCGGCCCGAATACGCGGTGGGCCTCATCCTCGTCGGCCTGGCCCGCTGCATCGCCATGGTCCTCGTCTGGAACGATCTCGCCGACGGCGATCGGGACCTGGTGGCGGGGCTGGTGGCAGCCAACGCCCTCTTCCAGATCCTCTTCTACAGCCTCATGGCCTGGCTCTTCATCACCGTGCTGCCGCCGCTCTTCGGCATGGAGGGGCGGCAGGTCCAGGTGAGCGTGTGGGAGATCGCCCAGAGCGTCCTCGTCTACCTGGGCATCCCCTCCGCGGCCGGGCTCCTCACCCGCCTGGTACTTCTTCGGGCGAAGGGCTGGGACTGGTACGAGCGATCCTTCGTCCCGCGCATCGGCCCCCTCACCCTGGTGGCCCTGCTCTTCACCATCGTGGTGATGTTCTCCTCGAAGGGGAAGCTCATCACCGAGCTGCCGCTCGACGTCGTCCGGGTGGGGATCCCCCTCACGCTCTACTTCGTGCTGATGTTCTTCGCGACCTTCCTCCTCTCGAAGCGCCTTGGCGCGCCCTATCCGCCGACGACCACCGTTTCGCTCACCGCAGCGTCGAACGACTTCGAGCTCGCCATCGCCGTGGCCATCGCCGTCTTCGGAATCGGGTCGGGAATCGCCTTCGCAACGGTCATCGGTCCGCTCGTCGAGGTACCGGTGCTGCTCGGCCTGGTGAAGGTCTCCCTGTGGCTGCGGCGCCGCTGGTTCGCCGCCGAGGAGCAGCGTGCGGAGAGGACCGTGACGGCGATCGCGGAGCCCTGAGCCATGACCGCCGAATGGGAGAGCGAGGCCGAAGCCCTGCGGGCGGCCCGCCCCCGGCACGTACCCTTTCTCTGCGTCGCCAACTCCGCTCGGAGCCAGATGGCCGAGGGAATCGGCCCCGGCTTCTCCGCGCCGCTTGACATCGCCGGCGGGGGTTGGTGTATTTCGAGTGTTGTCTGAATATGCGACTCGACCCGGCCCGAATCGCCAAGATGTTCCGCGCGCTGGCGCATCCCCAGCGCCTCGCCGTCTTCGAGCGCGTGCGGGCAGCGGGGCTGGACTGCTCCCCGGGGGGCATCGGCAGGCTCACCGTTTGCGCCGTCGCGGAGGGAATCGAGCTCAGCCTCTCGACGGTGTCGCATCACCTGAAGGAGCTCAAGGAGGCCGGCCTGATCCGTTGCGAGAGAAAGGGCCAACGCGTCTTCTGCGTCGTCGATCCCCAGGCCCTTCGGGAGATCGAGACGTTCACCAGGAATCCCCTTCCAGAGAGAGGTAAGGCGCGCGTCCAGCGCAGCTAGCGCGTTCCCCCTCCCTTATTTTTCGCCTTTGTTTCGACACTTGTCGAAGTGCCTCAGTACCAGGAGGACACATGGCATCGTGGAAGGTCGACCGGGTTGGAGCCGTGGCTCGCCTGACGCTGGCGCGGCCGCCCGTCAATGCGCTCGATCAGGAAGCGCTCGATGAGCTGGCCGCGGCCATCATGGAAGCTCGGGGAGCGCGAGCCCTCATCGTCACCGGAGGGCTGTGGAACGTCTTCTGCTCCGGCGGGGACCTGAAGTACTGGCGAGCCATCCGCGACGGCGGGCGAGTGAGCGACAGCGGCCGGGCGGTCTTCTCGCAGATCGAGCGACTCGAGATGCCGACCGTCGCCGCGCTCAACGGCAGCGTGATCGGCGACGGACTCGCCCTGGCCCTGGCGTGCGACCTCCGCCTGGCGAGCGAGTCCGCCTCGTTTCGCTTGCCGGAGCTCGGTTACGGCTTCATCCCGGGATGGGGACCCATCCACTCCCTGATCGGCCTGGTGGGACGGGCGCGGGCGACCGAGATGCTCCTGACGGGGCGCACCTGCGATGCGCATGAAGCCCGACACATGGGGCTCGTCCACGACGTGGCTTCTCCGGAGCGGCTCCAGGAGGCGGCCCTGCGCCTCGCCCGATCGCTCGCGGCGCTGTCGGCCCCCGCCATGAGGGCTGCCAAGTGCGCCCTCCGAGGCGGCGATGAACGCGCCTGCTTCGAAGGCGTCTGGGGAAAGAAGGACTGGGAGGAAGGCATCGAGGCACTGTTCGCGAGAAGACCCCCGGCATTCGACCGAATGGAGGATCGAACATGATCACCATCGACGAGTTCAGGCGCCTCGAGCTGCGGATCGGTGAGATCGTCGCAGCCGAGCGCATGGCGGGAACGGACCGGCTCCTCAAGCTGACGGTGGATGTCGGCAGTGGAACCCGGGTCCTGGTGGGCGGACTGGGAGCTGCCTACCAGCCCGGCGATCTCGTCGGCCTGAAGGTGGTAGTCGCGACCAACCTCGAGCCCGCCACCATCCGTGGCGTGCGGTCGGAGGGCATGCTGCTGGGTGCTGCGTGCAGCGGCGCCATACCCGCCCTCTTGACGGTCAATCGACCGGTCCCGAATGGTACGTCGGTCCAGTAGACCCCGTGGCACCAGAGCACTTCCACCGACCATTCGATCCACACCAATGCCCTCACGGGTCGACCCGGCGCCCTGACTGTCGCTTCCCGTGAAGGCCTGCCGGTGGCAGACGTGCTGCGCGCCAGCGGCAACCTGACGGCACCGGAAGAGGCCCGCGGGCACACGGAAGCGGGAAGCCCCAGCGAATTCGTGGCGTTCGAAGTGAAGCGGAAAAGGGTTCGGAGTTGTTTTCTGTAAGTGAACGAAAACCCCGGCATGTCAAGGACTTGCCGGGGTAGATGGAGCGGGAAAAGGGATTTGAAGCATTACGAGCGGTGAACACTTATCCGAGGCGGGACGGACGCTCGCCGCACAAGGGTACGAAACGACTCGGGAAGGTAGTCGGCACGGCAGAACACGGGAGAGCGTGCCGGGTCGTGGCGCGGAACGGCCCAACGGCAACCTGACGGCAACGAGTTTCCTGCAGCTGGAGAGGCGGTTGACCTGAAACACCTTGGTCCCGTAGCAGGCCCTGCGGAGTTGTCAGGGAGCGCCAGGGGGCGCACGGAGGCGCAGGGGCTTGGAAACACGGGGGCCCCCAAAGACGCGGCAGACGCACTAGGCGCACTCTCCGCATCTGCCGTCACCCAGCATGGGGGAACCGGTGGGGACACAATCGGCGGCCGATTTCCTTCGCGCGGCACTGGATGGGCTCGGTCGTGGTGGCGACCTCACGGCAGAACGTCTTCGGGGGATCAAGCGTCTGCTTCGGGATGCACTTCGTGAACTCAACGAGGCTAGGCGCGCCGTGACGGCGGGCGAACGGTCGCTCCGGCCCATACCGCCTTCATGGATGTAGCGCGACCGATCGCCAGCTCCGGCTCCACGCGTCGCCGACCTCCAGCGCCTAGCCGAGGCCAGGAGCTACGAAAGCGCCATCTATGAGGAGGTGGAGTCCGCCGCCAAGGCCAGGCCTGTTCCTCGACGCCCGCCGTTGCCACCGTCACGCAGCAGCTGGCGAAGGGGGAGGAAGGGCTGTCGTCGCCTCCCTTGCTGCGCCCGGCCCGGGGGAGCAAGATCCCCTGGCTGTCGGGGGGGGCCCGAGGAGTTCCCTACCTTGACCGAGACCCGGCTCCACACCTGCATGCTCTGCGAGGCGGTCTGCGGCCTCGCTGTCGAGATGGAGGACGGCCGGCCGGTTTCGGTGCGGGGCGACGCCGACGATCCGTTCAGCCGCGGCCACATCTGTCCCAAGGCGGCCGCCATCCTGGACGTGATGGAGGACCCGGACCGGCTGCGCGAGCCAGTGCGGCGCGAGGGGGAGCGCTGGGTGCCGGTATCCTGGCAGGCAGCGCTCGAGGAGGCGGGCGAGCGGCTGGCGGCGATCCAGCGCCACCACGGGCCGGACGCGGTGGCGCTCTACCTCGGGAACCCCACCGTCCACGGGTTCGGCACCGCGACCGCCGCGATCCAACTCGCCCGGGCGCTCGGCAGCCGCTCCCGCTTCTCGGCCACCTCAGTGGACCAGCTCCCGCAGATGCTGGCGTCCCTGGAGGTGCTCGGCCACCAGTTGCTCCTCCCGGTGCCGGATCTGGACCGGACCTCCTTCCTGCTGGTGCTCGGCGCCAACCCGCGCGCCTCCAACGGCAGTCTCATGACCGCGGGAAACGTCGGCGGACGGCTCGACGCCCTCCGCGCCCGTGGCGGTCGCCTGGTGGTCGTCGATCCGCGCCGGACGGAGACCGCAGCCCGCGCCGATCTCCACCTCGCGATCCGTCCGGGCGGTGACGCCGCGCTGCTCCTCGGCCTTCTCCACGTCCTTTTCGGCGAGAGGCTCGCCCGCCCCGGCCGGCTGGCGTCCTTCACCGACGGCCTGGACCCGCTCGAGGCTCTCGCCGGCCGCTTCCCGCCCGAACGGGTGGCCATTCGCTGCGGGATCGCGAGCGACGTCATCCGCGCGCTGGCGCGCGATTTCGCCGCCGCCGAGACGGCCGTCGCCTACGGGCGGGTCGGCGTCTGCACCCAGGAGTTCGGCGGGCTCGCTTCCTGGCTGGTGCTAGCGCTGAACGTGGTGACTGGGAACCTCGATCGTCCGGGCGGCGCCATGCTCCCCTCCCCGGCTGTCGATCTCGTCCCGCAGGGCTCTCCGGGCTCCTTCGACCGCCGGCGCACCCGGGTCCGCAGCCTCCCGGTCTTCGGCGGCGAGCTGCCGTCGGTCACCCTGGCCGACGAGATCGAGACCCTGGGCGAGGGGCGCATCCGGGGGCTCATCACCTTCGCCGGGAACCCGGTGCTCTCCACGCCCAACGGAGGGCGCCTCGACCGCGCCCTGGCCGGCCTCGAGTATATGGTCTCGATCGATCTCTTCCGGAACGAGACCACGCGACACGCCCACCTGATCCTCCCCACCTCCTTCGGATTCGAGCGGGACCAGTACGACGCCGTCTTCTACCAGCTGGCCGTGCGAAATGCGGCCCGTTTCGCCCCGGCGCTGGTGCGGCCCCCCGCCGGGGTTCGCGACGACTTCGAGGTGCTGCTCGACCTGGCCCTGGCGCTGCGGGCCCACGGCGGGGGGCGTCCGGGCTGGCGAACCGGGATGGGCCTGCGGCTGGCGCGGGGCCTCGGGGCCCGCCGCCTCCTCAACCTGGCTCTGCGGCGCGGCCCCCGCCGGCTGTCGCTCGCGGCCCTGCGCCGAGCGCCACACGGGATCGACTTGGGCCCGCACGTCCCGCGGCTCCCGGAGAGGCTCTACACGCCAGGCCGGCGCATCCGCCTCGTCCCGGAGCGCTACCAGGCCGACCTGCCCCGGCTGGAGGCGGCACTCGACGCGCCGCCGCCCGCAGGGCTTCAGCTGATCGGGCGCAGGCAGCTGCGCGGCAACAACTCCTGGATGCACAACAGCTCGCGGCTGGTGAAGGGGCCGCCGGCCTGCACGCTGCTCGTCCACCCCGCCGACGCCGCAGCGCGCGGTCTCGCCGACGGTGACGAGGCGCTGGTCCGCTCGCGGGTGGGGGAGGTGCGCGTTCCAGTGTCGATCAGCGACGCGGTGGCTCCTGGCGTCGTCTGCCTGCCCCACGGCTGGGGCCACGGGCGGCCGGGCGTGGCGCTCGGGGTGGCCGCTGCCCGACCCGGCGTCAGCTTCAACGACCTCGCCGACGAGCAGCGGATCGAGTCCATCTCGGCCACCGCGGTGCTGAACGGGATTCCCGTAACAGTGCAGCGCGTGGCCTGAGCCCAAGCTCGGTCGGACGACGCACGTCATCGCAACACTACAAGAAGCGCCGGAACCGGTCTGCAAGCCGGGTTCTGGCT